>JAHFCR010000165.1 GCA_023249405.1 Peptococcaceae bacterium
TGCGCTCCAGGTCTGCCACCCGTCGCTGCTCTTTCTCCAGATCCTTTTCAGCATCCGAAGTTCCTTTCTTGAAAGCCTCGGGAGCTCGCTCCAGAAACTCCTGCTTCCAGCGGCTGATCATGACAGGACTGATGCCGTATTTGGCGGCGATCTCATTGACTGTGGCTTCTTCCCGGAGCACTTCCAGGACTACCTTGGTTTTGTACTCGGCTGAATAATGATTTCGTGTTTTCATGCTCCCATTTTAACTTATTTTTCTAGTTCCGTGTCTCATTCCTGGGGAGCATTATAAGCTGCCATACCTAACTAAACCAATTTAAAAAACGTAAGTAAGTTAAATGTACCATCATTATTGTAATACCACACACCCATCCAAGATAACAAACTCCCAACAGTGTAATTTTTCCGCTGCCACCCTTTTTCCTTAAACGCAGATCGGCTCCTCTGCTCTAATCAACCATCTGCTTCCATAAATCAACTGACCACCACTTTCACTTATTTTACCAGCTAATAAAAATTATAATAGCATTGATAGAATTTAACACCTGTCAAAAATGCTGGGAATATTCAAATACCTGTCAAAAATGCTGAAGGAGATGGAATGCACAATGTTGAAGCATGAAGATAATATTTCTATTCTATATATAAGGGGGATAGTTATGCTATTGTCAAAGAAGGTCTGGCTTTTGATACTACACAATTTTGGCAGCAAAAATGCCGGATGGTCTAGAGGCTTGCTGAGCGTGTTATTGGTCGCAACACTGACGCTGAGTCTGGCCCTGCCCTCAGGGGCTGCCCAGGCTCCACCACCGGGCGTCACCGCCATCGCCGCCGGAATGTACTCCGGCTACGCCCTGAAGACCGACGGCACAGTCTGGGCCTGGGGATGGAACACTGACGGCCAACTGGGAAATGGCTCAACCACTGACAGTCATGCCCCGGTGCAGGTATCTAACCTGACCGGCGTCACCGCCATCGCCGCCGGGATGTTCTGCGGCTACGCCCTGAAGACCGACGGCACCGTCTGGGCCTGGGGCAACAATGGTCATGGCCAACTGGGCGACACCTCGACCAGCTACAGCAGCGTTCCGGTGCAGGTGTCCAATCTGACCGGCGTCACCGCCATCGCCGCCGGGGAAATCTCCGGCTATGCCCTGAAGTCCGACGGTACCGTCTGGGCCTGGGGCAACAATCATTATGGCCAACTGGGCAACACCTCGGCCAGCTACAGCAGTGTTCCGGTGCAGGTGTCCAATCTGACCGGCGTCACCGCCATCGCCGCCGGGGCAGATGGGTTCTGCGGCTATGCCCTGAAGTCCGACGGTACCGTCTGGGCCTGGGGCAATAATCAATATGGCCAATGGGGAAACATATCCACCAGTGACAGCAGCGTCCCGGTGCAGGTGTCCAATCTGACCGGCGTCACCGCCATCGCCGGCGGGGGGAATTCCGGCTATGCCCTGAAGTCCGACGGTACCGTCTGGGCCTGGGGCAACAATCATTATGGCCAACTGGGCAACACCTCGGCCAGCTACAGCAGCGTCCCGGTGCGGGTGTCCAATCTGACCGGCGTCACCGCCATCGCCGCCGCGGGGAACTCCGGCTACGCCCTGAAGACCGACGGCACAGTCTGGGCCTGGGGTCTCAATTTTTATGGCGAGCTGGGCAACAGCTCGTCCAACGTGGGCAACACCTCGACCAGCTACAGCAGCGTCCCGGTGCGGGTGTCCAATCTGACCGGCGTCACCGCCATCGCCGCCGCGGGGAACTCCGGCTACGCCCTGAAGACCGATGGCACAGTCTGGGCCTGGGGCAACAACTCGACCGGCTACAGTAGTATTCCGGTGCAGGTGAGCGGAATTTACCCAAACGAGATATAAACTACCGCTCGTTTTATGCATCCTTGAAATACAGTGCCCGGCCACGCTGCAGATCTTAAGACATCGAGGCGCTCCTCTCGGGTCAACGACTACCGGTTAGGTGGTAGAGCGGGCCAGTTGGTTTAGCCGTTCCGGCGCCATAACAAAAGAATGTTGGCCGCTTGCCGCTGCTATTTCCAACGCCTGCTTGACCTGTTCCCGGGCAACTGGCATCTTAAAATCGATCAATTAGGTGCTTATAATAACCTCTTGATAATAATATATTGATGATAAAAAACAATAAAAGCCCCGGGGAAAGCGCACATTCCCCGGGGATTTTAGCATCAAAGACCCTATATCGTTAATATT
>JAHFCR010000166.1 GCA_023249405.1 Peptococcaceae bacterium
ACTATATCCCAACTTGAACAGTAAATTGCCCTTTTGGGGCGCTTCGGAGGGTAAGAATCCCTCCAGATCAAGGTTTCTTCTCGGGAAATTTCAAAAACCGTAGTGAAAACTATTTTTGGTCAATCTCTGTTAGTGGCATTGCCTGTCATGCTATAATGGTAATGTCAAACCAATGGAGGTGGACTGCTGGATGTTTCCCCGTATTGTCACTACCAAACGTCGGGGTAAGGCGTACCGTTATCTGGCCGTGGTCGAGTCGTACCGGGAGCAGGGCAAGATCAAGCAGCGCCAGATCGGCAACTTGGGCAACATCGATCAGTACAGCCAGCAGGAGATCCTGTCCCTGATCAACAAGCTCCGAGAATTTTTGCACGACAACGAAACGGGCACCATCCATGACATCGTTAAATATGGAGACAAGGCTTTTGGCATTCCATATGTAGTGAATTTTTTCTGGCACGAACTCGGGCTGCCGGAGTTCTTTAAAAGGGCGCTCAAAGACCGCCAGGTAGAGATTGATGTAGAACTTTGCGCCAAGCTGCTGGTGATCCACCGGCTCTCGGCGCCGGGCAGCAAATTGGCCGCCAGCGAGTGGTTCAAGGACGTCTTCCTGCCGGAACTGGATGGCCAGGAGGCGCCGGATATCCACCAGCTGTACCGGTCACTCGATTATCTGCTGGATATGAAAGAGAGCCTGGAGCAGCACCTGTACAACAAACTGACTGACCTGTTCAGCTTAAAGCTCTCCCTGGTCTTCTACGATCTGACCAGCAGCTATTTCGAGGGCGCCCGCTGCAATCTGGGGAGGTACGGCTACTCCCGGGATCACCGCCCCGACCGGTTGCAGATCAACATCGGCCTGTTAGTGACTCCGGAGGGCCTGCCACTGGCGCACCGGGTGTATCCGGGAAACATCACCGACAAGACCACCGTGGCCGACTCCCTGAAGGTGCTGAAAGAGAGCTTCAACGTAGAAGAGTGCATCTTCGTGGGCGACCGGGGCATGATCACCGCTGACAACCTGCTGGCGATCAACGAAGCTGGATTCCGCTACATCCTGGGCTACCACAAACGTGGCCGTGATGTCTCCGATCGCCTCCTTGACAGGTATCAGAACCTGGATGATTACGTGACCATCCCCGGCGAGGACGAGGACGGCCTTTTGTACCTTGAGATAAACGAGAATCTGGATGAAGATCCCCCGGGAACCCGTTACCTGCTCTGCCACAATCCTCTGAAGGCCGTGGATGACCGCCTCTTTCGGGAACGTGCCCTTGATGAGGCAAAGCAGGAACTGGCCAAGCTGGCGGAGCGTTTAGCGGTGCAGGCACAAGAGGTGCGCCGCGGACGCAAGATCACCACCAAGGGCGTCATGCTGCAGGTATCGGATATCCTGAAGGCCAAGCGCATGGAGCGCTTCTTCACCCTGGACTACAGTGACGCAAAAGGCCTCACCTTCAGTCTGGATGAGGCCGCTATCCATAAAGAGAGCCTCCGTGACGGCAAGTTTCTGGTCAAGACCGACGCCGATCTGCCGGCGCTGGAGGTGATTCAGGGATACAAGAACCTGATGATGGTGGAAAACGCCTTCCGGGAGATCAAGAACCTGGTGCGGCTACGGCCAATCTTCCACTACAATGACAATCGGGTGAAAGCGCACGTCCTCGTCTGCGTGCTGGCCTACCTCTTCGAGCAGTACCTGGCGGTGCTCTATGACCGGTACATCGAGGGGGAGAGAGCCAAGATCAAGCTCATCAATGATCCCGAACTCAGGGAGAAGGCTCTGGCAACTCTAAAGGAAGAGCGCAAGACCGGGCGGCGCCTCCTGCGAGAGTTGGCCAGAATGAACGCCACCGATCAGAGCTTCATCGGCAAGCGGATCTACAGCATACCGGCGCCTGACAAGAACCAGGCCAAGATCTTTCAAGTGCTGAAGGTTCCCCTGCCGCCCAAGGTGATTGTTCGAGATTGATGTCTATCAGGACCCGTTAGGGGCGCGTAGTGAAAATCGCCCCTACGTGTTCCTTTATTGACGGGATCACTGTTCAAGATGGGTTTAAAGATTATATTCCGTTAGAAGAAATGCAAAGAGATTATTTTAAATATTATTTCGGGCTAAATTCATTAGATTCTTATTTAAAATTTCGTAAAGAATTAAATAAGGCTGCACAAGAAA
>JAHFCR010000167.1 GCA_023249405.1 Peptococcaceae bacterium
CACCACCTGGTAATAAGACACCGTCTCCAGGCTGCGGGGCCCGCCGGTGTAATCGATCAGACCGGATAGATCCGAGGGCAGGTGCAGGTTGGGAGTAAAGGCCCTGGCCGCCACTGCGGCTAGAATTTCCCGGCCTTGCACCCTGAGCTGAAAGTGACGCACTACACCATCAGAAGGGTCGGGGGAAACCATGGCCAGACCCAGGGCTCGGGCGGCCTGGCGCAAGGGTTTATAGGGCTGTATCAGGATCTTTCGGGAAAATTGCGGGTCTTTGACCAAATCCAGGTCTTCCGCCAGGATAACGTTGCCGGCCCGGCGGATGGCGGTGGCGAAGGTCTCATCCTCACTCGCCGTGGTGGGATCGGCAAAGACCACGTCAAACACGATGCACCGGGCCCCGGCGGCCGCCAACCGGTCCACCAGGGCGGCATGTAATTGCCGGGGCCAGGGCCAGGCCAGGCCAAACTCCTGGAAAGAGGGCTCATCGATACCCACGATGAGCAGGTCGGCAGGTGGCGGTTGCGGGTGGCGCCAGGCGAACAGGAGGTCTAAGCCGTAATTTTCCAGGCGCTGCCCAAAGGGCAACAAACTCAAGAGGGCCATTACCAGCCAGGTCAGCAGTCCCAGCATCAGGGCGCGGCCCGTGGGGTTGGCGAAGATTTTAGAAAAAGAGGGCAAGCTTAAACATTATCCTTCTTTGTGGGAAAATAACATCGAGGCCTGCTGGTGGGTCTTTATCATAAAAGAAATGCCGGTTGAGCAGGTTGTTCACTTCCAGGGCGGCCAGACCCCGTTTTCCGGGAAATTGGTAACCCACCTGGGCGTTCAAGAGGCCAAACAGATTGTCCCCCCGGTCAGTTAGATCCTGCTTCACCAAGAAAGGGTTGATCCAGGCCCACCAGCCGCTCGGGTGCCAGAAGACCAACTTAGCGAACCCGTTGTATTCTTTAAAATCATTGAAACCGTTCCAGGTCGGGTCAGTTTTTTTCGCCAGCGCTCCCAGGCTTAACCCAAAATACTGCCCCAGGATGCGATTAACGGTAAAGGAGGCCTGATAACGCTTCCACATGAAATTGCTCCGGAAGGGCTGGCCATCGGGGTCGGTCTCATACGCCGGGCGTGAAACCCGGAGGGCATCCAGACGCAAGACACTGAAGGTTTTGGCATCCCATTGGGCTTCCCAGGCCGTTCCGGCTTCCCGGATTAGGGAGCCGTCTTCCACGTTGATCTGCCAGGGAAAGCTGCCAATCTCGGGCGGCACCAAAGACGCCGTTAAGGGTGACAATAAAAAGTGAGTATTGACACTCTCCTGCAAGGCCAGACGCAGCGTATGCGCATTGTTGACCTGGTAGTTGACCCCCAGGCGAGGGCTCCACTTGTTGTTGTAAATGGGCTCGGCGAATCCTAACCGGGAACTCTTGGCGATGTCTTTAAACAGACCCATTTCGATCAGCAAATCGGGGCGAATATTCCAGTAATCCAATAAATAAAAGCTATAGCTGCGGTCCGGAGGCTGGAAGGCTATATCGGTGTTTAACTTCAAGGGCAAATTAACGGGAAGGGTATAGGGGTTGGAAAACGTCGAGACCGGAGTGCCGAAAAATAGCAAAGTGGAGGTTAAATTAAAATATTCCTTAATAAAGGCATCCGATAGATTTGCCTGGCGATACTTCAAATGCCCGGTAAAATAATCGAATCCTCCCAACAATGTATGATCTCCCACAATTAGCTGCTGCTGAACCTGGGCATTATGCAATTCATGAGGGGTAAGTAGGGAGAAGTAATTTTTAAGATCAAAAGTGGCCAAGCCCGAGTCTTCTCTAGTTATTCCAGGAAAGAGAGTTATTGGCGGAAGAGTGAATGGCGTCTGGCCACTGGAAGCGGTGAGATTTTTGACCCGGAAGATGTCATTGGCGGAATAGTTATAATAGGCCAGGAAGTTGGCATTGGGGCTGAAGCGATATACATAGCCAACCTCGTAAAGGCGCGCATGGTTTGCATCACGTAAATATGGCAAGTTATTATAGCGAAAATCATTGAGATTACCAATATCGCCATTTTTTTCGTCAAAATAGGAATAACTGCCCAGGAATGAGTGCTGTACCGTGGGCTCCCATTTTGCCAAGCCGGTAATACTATAAACCTTATCGTCGGCGTTGC
>JAHFCR010000041.1:0-16224 GCA_023249405.1 Peptococcaceae bacterium
GGAGACATTCCCATCGTTTTACCTCCTTTCACCGTTTTACCATACTTCGCCAAAAAGAAGCTTTTCCTGCTAAATATTTCACAAAATATTCTCTATGAACGTGTTGACACTATATATGATGTCATATATAATATTATTTGAGAGGTGAGAGCTGTGAGCAAGCAGGAAAAACTGATAGAAAAAATGAAGGGCGCCAAGACAGCGGACTTCGAAGACATACACCAGCTACTGATACTGCTGGGGTTCAACTGGAGAAACAACAGCTCACACTACACCTACACCAATGCGCCGCATGTAATAGGAATCGTGAAGCACGGGCAGAAGGTCAAGACAGTTTACCTGAAAAACGTGCAGGACCTCTTAGGGCGGATGGGGCTCTAGGCCCCGTCCGGCCAACACTGAACAGGAGTTGATATCGATGGAAAAGTCTTTAGAGTCTTATCTCAATGCCGACTACCCATTCACTGTCAGACCGGATACGGACGACGGCGGTTACATCGTCGAGTTTCCCGATCTGCGCTATTGCGTGGGCACCGGGGACACCGTGGATGAGGCTATCGCCGACGCCATGACTGCCAAGAGCGAATGGATCAAGGCGTCCTATGAAGACCGCATTACGATCCCCGAGCCCCAAAGCAACGAGGAGTACAACGGCCGCATATCTTTGAGAATCCCCAAGTCTTTGCACAGGCACATCATTGAGGCCGCAAAGAACGAGGGTGTCAGCGCCAACCAGTTTCTAAGCCATTTGATCAGTCTTGGGATGGGTAATCGAATGAGGCAGCCCTGAGAGGCTGCTTTTTATGTGAGAGAGAAAGAGCCCGGAGGCTCCTTATCAGCTTACTTATTATTTGTGAAGTTTAAAGGAATGATTTGCGCAAACAAATTCTTTTTCAATGTTGAATCCTGACAGGCGTCAGGGGTTCTTGATCGTCTCTCTATCAATCGTTACCAGGTCAGTAAGCCAACCTGCGCATCCAGAATATTTCTCTTTCCTCCGGCGCCTGGAGACCCGTAAATAACGCCTCGCCCTAATAGGCCATGCGATCAACGACTGCCATCACCAGCTTGATGGCGTTCTCCAGTTTATCCGGCTCCACGATGGCAGGCGTGTCCTGAACCGTATGGTTTCCGTCGAGCCAGGTGGGGGTGAGCAGGGTGACAGCGGGAATGCCTTCTTCGGCAAATACTTTATGGTCGCTGGTGTGGCGGGAGCCGTTAGTCAGGATCTCCGTGTCCAGATGCAGGCCCTGCTTGGCCCCTTCCTCCTTGATAATCGATACCAGCGGGTTATCCTGATTCTGAGTCCAGATCCGGAACGCGCGCAGATCTCCATTGCCCACGGTATCGAGATTGATGACCGCCTTCACCCCGCTCACAGATGTTTTTAGAGTAAACGCCCTGGAGCCGTAGAGCCCCTCCTCCTCGGATGTCCAGGCCGCAAAAAGAACATTGGCCCTGGGCTGCCGGTCGCGGCTTGCCAGAATTCTCGCCACCTCCAGCATGACCCCGATCCCCGAGGCGTTATCGTTAGCTCCGGGGAAGTAGCTATCGCCGCTCTGGCCCAGGTGGTCATAGTGGGCTGACAGAATAATAGTATTATTCGGATAGGCAGCTTGTGGGGAGGCAATATAGCCCAGGACATTATCGCTGGGCACAGTCATCAATAGCCCTTTAGAAAACCGGGGCACCCAACGATCGCCATCCTTGACCAATGAAAACTGGGGGCTCCTGATCGTCTGAAAATAGGTCCCCTGCTCCCCGGCAGGCCGCAAACCTATTTTTTGAAACTGGCCGGCAATGTATTGTGCCGCCAGCTTGCCACCGTCGGTGCCGGGGGCGCGTCCCCCGTATGCCGGAGAGGCCAGCAGGCGCACGTGATTATAGGCGCTTCGGGCGGCCGCGTGGATATCATCCAGCTTCCTGAGCGGAACTATATTATGATAGTACTGTTCGCTCAGATATTGCTGACAAATCAAAACTGCCCCGATCAGGAACAGGATCATCAGGTTGGTGCGCCACCTGGAAACAGGAGATTTTTTATCCGCCTCCAGCCCGGCGTTGATACCCCTGCGAGCGATCGCTAGCTTCTGGGCCCTTATTGTTCCGTCGCTGCCTTTCCTTATTTTTTACTAGCGGCAAGCCGCCTGATCTGCGCATTCTTCCGTCTAATTACGAATAGGGCAATCACGGGTAAACGTAGGGGTCCGGCGGCTGGACCGCCCGTTTGACAGAGGCGATCTCGATCACCGGAAACACCTGCTGGTTATAAGTTCCGGTCCTGATCGTACCCCGGATGCTTAACCATGCTCCATCCTTGTAATTATCAGCATCCTTGGATTTACAGATAAATCCCCCGGGAGACGCATCGGCAGAGCAGCAGGTGATCACGAAACGAATCAGGCCAAATTCTTCCGGGGCGAAATCCTTGTTCCTCATCACCAATCCCAGCATGTCAATCTGCCTGCCTTCATAGCGCCCGGGCGACTGGTTCAGGCTGGTGGCCACCCTGACAAAGTTCGCCTCCGTCACCCGGATCAATCCGCTTTCATTGATACCGTCACTCTGATCGTCAGCGGACCCCTCCGGGCCAGCGGCATTGGCGGATGCCTGGACCGCTCCCGGAGCTACGGGCGCCGGCCCCGCCACGGCCGGTTTGCCGCTGTTCAAATTCAAACCCCTATTGGCGGCCATGCTGGCGTCCAAAACCGCCCCGGGAAACACCATTGCCAGGGCCAGGGGGAGGATAAACACAGCATACACCCACTTCTGCGGAGCATCATGGCAGCAATGCTCGTGAGCATGAGCAGCATGAGTATGAAAGACCTGAACGATAAACATCAGGAACAGGGCCGCCGACGCCAGCTCGCTCAGTATGGTGAAGCGAGGATTTATATACAGCCTGATGCGGCCGCTGGCTGCCAACGAAAACAGCAATATGCTGAAACCGAGCAAGATCAGCGACTTCACAATTGTTTCCCGCCCAATCTCCTTCTTCAATTATATAATCCCCCATAATTACAGAATATTGATCAGGAAAGCGCCTGCGATCACCAGCATCATGATGACCGGGATCAGCAATAATACAAACCGGGGCTTAAAAGCATTCAGCAGCATCAAGGTATTCTTCACATCCACCATCGGTCCGAAGACCATGAAGGCAAGCAGCGCTCCACCGCTGAAACTGGTCGCCAGTGAGGCGGCTATAAAAGCGTCTGCGGATGAACAGACCGAAACCCCAAAGGCAAAGGCGACCATGACCAGGACCGACCAGAGCGGGTGGTGCCCGACACCCAGCAGGGACTGGCGCGGGATAAACGCCTGGGCCAGGGCGCCCAGAAAGGCGCCGGCAACCAGATACTTGCCCATCTCAAAGAACTCGTTGCTGGCATCGAGCAGGGTGCTGCCCGCTTTAGCCGTCAACGAGGGTGATTCATCGACGTGATCGATAGAGCAGGCGCATTCATGGCAGCCGCCATCCCCCGCCCTGTTCAGCTGGTTTCCTTCAACAGCAAAGCTGATAATCAACCCGGTCAGGTAGGCCACCAGAAAAGCCAGGCCGAATCTCCACCAGAGCAGGGAGCGGTTATTAAAAAAGGCCACCGCCGTCGACGAGGCCGTCACGGGGTTGATGATCGGGGCGGCGAGCATGAAGGCAACGGCACTGTATAGGGGAACGCCCTTGCTGATCAATCTGCGGGCAACCGGTACGATCCCGCACTCGCAGATAGGGAATATGATGCCCAGAAAACAGGCCAGCAAGATTCCCAGGTACCTGTTGCGCGGAAAGAAATTGGAGATCGCTTCCTCGGACACGAAATTTTCCAGCAGCGCCGAGACCAAGACCCCGATGATTACGAACGGCAACGCCTCGATGATAATGCTTAAAAACACGATTTTAAAATTAGTAAAACCGGCGCCGGCCAGCCTGATTCCCAAAGCAGATGCTCTGCCGCTGAGATTGCGGAATAATGCGCCGAGCCATGCAGCCGTCCCGGCGATCATATTTTGCCTGTCCGGCTGGGCGGGCGGTGACGGTTGCGCTGAAGCGATACCCGGGATATTGTTTTGCGGAGCAGCAGGCAGGGATGACCCCTGGTTATTTTCATCCTGATTGATGATCTCCGCACAGGCATCCGCAAAGAAACCGTCCTTGTCCCTGATCCTCAGCAGGACAAAGACCATTGGCCAATTTGTTCCTTTATCGTACCGGTGCCGGCAGACCGGCTGGCTGCCGGATGTCCCATCATTAAAGTCCCAGGTGTAACTGACGATCCTTGACGATGCCGTGCTTCCGGTGGCGTCAAAGGAGACCGGCTGGCTGAAAGGCAAAACGAGGTCGCTTTTCTGCTCTCCATTGACCGAGATCACTGCTTTTGGCAACCGGTAGCCCTTATATGGCAGAATTTGTATCACGGCCGATTCGATCAGTTGCGGCGGATCGCTATCGTCGGTTATTTTCACCACAAAAGTGCCCGGCCGGGTGTATCTATGGGTGTTTTTAAGCCCTGTTGCCGTTGTTCCATCGCCGAAATCCCAGTGCAAGACTCTTTTCAACACCAGGGAAGCCTGCAGGGGAGCGGCGTCCATTTCCAACGCCAGTTCCTGGTTGGCCAGATAGCCCTCCGGGGCTTTATCCTGGGGAATGTCGAAAAATGATGAGTCAAACTGGATATCGTTGAATTCGACATACGCTCCATTTATTTTAAAGAAACCCTGTTGCCCGCTGCCAAGAGCGCTGGAAAATGCTGGCACTATGACGGCCGAGAACAGGATTATGAAAAGTATTAAAACCGATCCATACTTTCTTATCAAACTCATACGGATATCCCTTACTTCGTCATCACCAGCCTGAAGAAAATCCCTGCCCCGAAGGATCCCTATCTGTGCCCTCCACAGTGATCATGACAGTCCTGCCCGATCAGTTGGCGGTACTCCTCCAATGCTTCCACCGGGTCACCGGATTTGAACAGGGCGGAACCGATGACGAGATAGTCGACGCCGGCAGCCACCACCGCCCCAACATTGGCGAGGTAGATGCCGCCGTCCACCTGCAGGGCTGTTCGCTGTCCACTGGCGTCGATCATGCTGCGCAGGGTCTTAATCTTCCCGAACATCCCGGGGATAAACCCCTGCCCTCCCCAGCCCGGGTTGACAGTCATTACCAGCACCAGGTCCACCCGGTCCAGGACATACTCCACGGCAGACAACGGAGTGGCTGGGTTTAAGGCCACCCCCGCCTCGAGCCCGAGGGCTTTCACGGCCTCAATGGTGCGGTGCAGGTGAGGGCAGGCCTCAGCGTGCACGGTGATGCTGCTGCTTCCGGCGGCGGCAAACGACTCCAGCAGATTATCAGGCTGCTGTACCATGAGATGGACGTCAAAGGGCAGGTTGGTTGCCTGGCGCAGAGCAGCCACTACCGGCGGGCCAAAGGTCAGATTGGGCACAAAGTGTCCGTCCATGATATCCAGATGCAGGGCATCGGCGCCGCCCTGTTCCAGGAGGCGCACCTGATCAGCCAGCCGGCCAAAATCGGCGTTTAAAATAGATGGCGCAATTCTGATCCTCACGAGTAGGTCCTCTCCTTCACCAGCAACTCGGACAGGAATGTCAGATAGTTCTGATAGCGGCTGATCCCGATCAGGCCATGATCCAGCCCCTCTTTAACAGCGCAGTCCGGTTCGTTATGATGCAGGCAGTTCATAAACCGGCAGCCGCCGGCCAGGCTTTTTATTTCCGGGAAATAATCGCTGAGTTCAACCCTGTCCAGCTTCGGCAATTCCAGGTTGCTGAAACCGGGGGTATCGGTGATGAAACCGCCGGCCACCGGCAGTAGCTCCGCATGCCTGGTAGTATGACGCCCCCGCTTGATCCTGTCGCTGATCTCCCCTGTTTCCTGTGCCAGACGAGAGTCCAGAGCATTGATGATGGTAGACTTGCCGGCGCCGGATGGACCGGCCATGACCGACACCTTGCCGGCGATCACCTGGCGCAGGGCTTCCAGACCGGCTCCTCTCAGGGCGGAGGTGGCGAACACCTGGTACCCGGCCTCTCCGTACAGGGACAGCATGGCCTCGACATCTCCATGGCTGGCCAGGTCTAACTTGTTGAAACAGATCACCGCCGGTATCCGTTCGAGCTTGCTGCAGATCAGTATCCGGTCTGCCAATTGTAGATCTGGCGCCGGCTGGGTCAGGGGCACCACCACGAGCAGTTGGTCCACATTGGCCACGCGGGGACGCAGCAAAACGTTACGGCGGGTTAAAATCGACTCCAGAGTACCTGTGCCTTGCTCCGAGGGTGTGAATAGGACACGATCCCCCACTATCGGGGATCGGTCGCTGCGGCGCAACCGTCCTCTCGCCTTCAACTCCCAGGTCCGGTCCCCCTCCTGAGCATAGAAAAACCCGCCATACGCCTTGATCAACAAACCTTCCTGCATAAATGCTCCTTTTCATTAAGGTTCATGGTGCGACTCCTTTAGAGTGCCCTTGAAATATATCTGGATGTCTCCGGAGCCGTAAAGTTCAAAGTTCTTATCCAGGGTGTCGCCAGGGTAATGAACCTGGTCGTAGACCACCCGGTTCGGACCCAGGACATCGCTGATGACCACCTTGACCTCTCCGGTTTCATGCACTTCCATCTTGACGGGCATGTGATAGGCCTGCGGGCCGGGACCGCTGCTGCGCACCACATTGACCACCAGTCCCGGCTGCACCGCGGTTCCCGGGCTGACGTCCTGGCTGGCGATCATGCCCTGAGGATAGTCCAAACTGGTTGCATCGCTTATCTTGCCTAAAACAAGCCCCAGAGCGGTCAGCGTCGCCCCCGCCTGATCCACGGTCTGGCCCAGCAGCGACGGCACGGCCAGGCTGGTTGATCCCGGCTGCTTGCTGACTGTCAGAGTGATCTCGCTGTTGCCGGTCCAGTTTTTATCGCCGGGCGGATCCTGGCTGATCACCGTTCCCGGCGGGGTGTTGGGATCGCTCGTCTCCTGGTCATTCTCCTTAACTCTGAAACCGCTATTGAACAGGGTGGTTTTGGCCTCGGCCAGCTTGAGGCCCTGGACATTGGGCAGCCAGGCGCTGCCGGGGCCCTTGCTGACCGACAGCACCACTGTGTGTCCTTTTTTGGTTGGATACCCGACAACAGGGTACTGGCTGACCACGGTGCCGGCAGCGATCTTGTCGTTGTTTACCTGCTGGATCTGCGGTTGCAGGCCGGCAGCTGAGATTTTAGCGCTGGCATCGTCCTGGGTCAGGTTGGTGACCTGGGGCACGGTCACATTGTCTCCCTGTAAGTACCATCTGGACCAGCCGTAGGCGCCGCCCGCCACCACCAGCAGCAGAAACAAGACCAGGCTGACCACGGCAACCGGGCGGAGGCGGCGTTTCCTGACCGGCAGGCGCAGCTCGCGGGTCATGTCATCCTCGTTGCTCTCCTCCCCGGACAGCAGAGAGCCGTCCGAGAGCGCCTGCTGCATCTCTCTGGCTGACTGGAAACGCTGAGCGGGGTCCTTGGCCAGGGCCTTAAGAATGATCTCTTCCAGCCTTGGCGGGATGGCCGGGTTTTCCCTGCGCAGCGGGGGAGGCGTATCCTGCAGGTGTTTCAGGGCGATGGTGATCGGATTGTCCCCCTGGAAGGGCAAATGTCCGGCCACGGCCTCGTAGAGCACCACCCCCAGGGAGTATAAGTCGGACTTGGGGCCGCTCTCCTCGCCCCGGGCCTGCTCCGGTGAAAAGTAGTGCACCGAACCCATCACCGTTCCCGAATGGGTCACCGTGGCGCTGGGAACCGAGAGCACCCGGGCCAGGCCAAAATCGGTGACCTTTACCCGGCCTGCGGCGGTGACCATGATGTTTTGCGATTTGATATCCCGGTGAATGATCCCCTTTTCGTGGGCGTGCGCCAGGGCGGCACAGACCTGAACACCCAGGTTGGTGGCTTCAGCCGGGCTCAGGCGCCCCTCTCTTTGAATGATCTCCTTCAGGTTCAAGCCCTCGACATACTCCATCACCAGATAGGGCACGCCGTTAGCCTCCCCGACATCGTAGATGCTGACAATGTTGGGGTGTGACAGGCTGGCCACAGCCTGGGCCTCCACCTGAAACCGCCTTACGAAATCCTTATCCTCGGCCAGTTCGCTGCGGAGTATTTTAACGGTAACTATGCGGTTCAGGATGGTGCACCGAGCCTGATATACATGCGACATGCCACCGGACCCGAGCTTGGCAATGATCTCGTATCTACCGCCTAGCATCTGTCCAACCACGTTCTATCAACCCCCCTGGGTCAAGGCAAGCTGGATCAACTCACGGGCTATGGGCGCTGCCACCTGGCCGCCCTCGCCCCCATGCTCGATCAATACGCAGACGGCCACCTTGGGATCGTTGGCCGGAGCGAAGGCCACAAACCAGGCGTGTGGATCGCCGCCCGGATTTTCCGCCGACCCGGTCTTGCCGGCCACATCCAGACCCGGAATATAAGCAGCCGTTCCGGTGCCGCTGTTGACCACTCCCACCATGTCATCCTTAACCTGAGCCGCTATCTGTGGCGAGATCACCTTTCTGAGCGCCTGTGGTCTGGCGCTCCAGAGAACGCCCCTGCCGGGGTCCCTGATCTCCTGCATCAGGTAGGGCTGCATCATGGTGCCCCCGTTGCCGATGGCCCCGGCCACCATAGCCATATACAGCGGGTTGACCAGGATCTTGCCCTGCCCGATGGCGGCTTCGGCCAGTCCGTTGGGATCCTGAAAACTCTTCTGATCAAAAGGTATCTGGCTCAGGGGCAGATCCAGATTCAGGGGATCCCCCCAACCGAAGGCTGCCAGACCACCGGTAAAATCCTTTGCGCCCAACCGCAGCCCCAGCGTGGCAAAATAGCTGTTGCAGGAAACAGCCAGGGCGCTTTTCAGGTTGACTTCCCCGTGCACCCTCAGATCTTTCAATACCCTTCCCTGCACCGTGATCTCGCCCTTGCAGTCATAGGTCTCACCGGCCAATCCGGGAAACTTGTTCAGGCCGAGAGAGGCGGTGATGATCTTCATCGTCGATCCCGGCGGGTATAGGCCCTGGGTGGCCCGGTCCAACAGGGGCCGCCGGGGATCGGTCCTGGTTGTGTCCCACTGGCCCTCCAGGGCCTTCAAGTTAGGATCAAAGCTGGGGCTGCTCGCCAGGGCCAGGATTTCTCCGGTCTGGGGATTCAATGCCACCGCAGCCCCGGTATACGGCGAGAGCAGCGCGGCAGCCCTCTGCTGCAGGTTGTTGTCAATGGTCAGGTAGAGATCGTTCCCCCGCAACCCTTTCATGCCCCAGCGCACCTTCAGGCTTTCCATCAGCGAGCCTTTGAGCCCCAGCAGTTCACTGTCGTACGTCTTTTCCAAGCCGGATTTACCGAGGCGCCGTGAGCTGTATCCGATGATGTTGGCATATACCGCCCCGAAGGGATAGGAACGCACGCCGCCCGCTGTGTCCGCCAGTGTTTCTCCCTGCCTGGCATAAATTCCTCCCCGCAGCACCCGGCTCTCGATCATCCAGGGGCGCGGGTTGGCGCTGGACCGGCTGAGGCTGTCCCCCCTGACTATCACTATATACATCAAGTACAGGGAGAGCAACAGGAAACATCCGGCGATAAAGTACCGGCACCTATTCATTGTATCACGCATCGGATCATTCATAAACTTGACCTCTTAGCGATATTCGCTGAGCTTCACCAGAAAGCCGATCATGAAGCTGTTGGTAATATATGAGCTCCCGCCGTATGAAAGAAAGGGCAGGGTGATGCCCGTCAGGGGAATGGCATCGGTCACCCCGCCGATGATGATCAGCGTCTGGATGGCTAACAGGGCGCTGAACCCGAAGGCCAGCAAGCGTCCAAAGCTGTCCGAAACCTGCAGGGCCACCCTGAATCCCTGCCAGGCCAGCAGGAGGTAGAGCAGCAGGACTCCCAGCGCCCCGAGCAGGCCGGTCTCCTCACCGATCAGCGGGAAGATAAAGTCGGTGTGCACTGCCGGGATCAAGGACGGGAAACCGCTCCCCAGCCCCCATCCCATCCAGCCGGCGCCTCCCAGGGCGAACAGCGACTGAATGATCTGGTAGCCGCCGGTCGAGGCGTACCGCCAGGGGTCGATGAAGACCAGCACCCGCTCCTGGACGTGGGGAAAGATCAGGTACATGACGGCAGCGCAGCCAAAGAAGAGCAGGAAGCCGGAAAAAAGATGGAACAACCGGTTCGTAGCAGCGTACACCATACTGATAAAGATAGAAAAAAACAGCAGGGCCATGCCCAGGTCCTTCTCAAACACCAGCAATAAAAGCGATAGTCCGATGGCCGCCAGCAATGGGCCCAGGTAGGGCCAATCAGGCAGCAGGAAGCGCCCCAGGCGTCGCGTGCCCAGGCGCAGCACTTCCCTGTTCTCATCAAGGTAGCCCGCCAAAAAAATGATAATAAAGATCTTAACCAACTCTGACGGTTCGAAGTGCAGAGCGCCGAGCATCAGCCAGCTACGGCTGCCGCTCACGGTGGTGCCCAGGACCACGGTCATCGACAGGAAGACCACTGCCAGGCCCATGAAGATATACTGATAGTCGAATAGTCGCTTATAGTCTTTCAGGATCAGCTGCGTCAGCCAGAATATCCCCACCCCGATAATGATCCAATAAAATTGCCGCACACCGAAGACCGGGTTGATGCGAAACAGGAAAACCAGGCTGAGAGCGGACAGGGTGGCCACCGGGATAAACAAAAAAGCGCCCGGTCCCTTGGGCTGCAATCCGATAGCGGTGGCGCCGAGCAGGAGAGCGATGACGGCCATCAGGTAGAAATCCCGTAACGGTACGATCTGCTGCCAATATAGGGATAGACCGCCGAATATCAGGATCGCTCCCGGCGCCAGCGACAGCATATAGTGCCGCTGCCCCCGGGGCGGAGTGTTCAGGCCCAGGGTCACCCGGCCGATCTGCAGGTGGTCGCCGGGCAACAGCCGCTCCGGAACCCTGACGGGCTTGCCATTGATGAAGGTACCGTTGGCGCTGCCCAGGTCTTCGACGTAGCAGGCGCCCCCCGAGGTAAATATGCGCGCATGGCGTCCCGATACAAAGAGGTCCGGAAACGAGATGGCGCATCCCGGATCCCTGCCGATGACCATTTCCGCCTCCAGGTCCCAACTGGTTCCCGCAGGAATCAATTGTAAGTCGGACTTGTATGCTGTGAGCATCGGCGAACCGTTTTTTTCAGTGGACCACTCTTTCTTTTGCACGTACAAATAGAGGGTCAGTCCGAAAACAACATAGAACAGGATTGACATCGCATATTTGAGGGCCAGAGTCACCCAGAACATGGCTACCCCCCTTCCTGAAAAAGCGACCCCGGTGAACATCAGGTGTACCGATCTCCGCCGGGCACCCGGCGGGTGCCCGTTTTTACGGGCGCGGGAGCGGGAGCGGGAGCGTCGATTCTATCTGAAAGACATTCTCGCCTATTTGGATCAGATCGTCAGGACCGATCTGTTGTTCCTCAATTCTCTTACCGTTCACATAAGTACCGTTGCGGCTTTTCAAATCCCTGATCACCAGCGCCCCATCCCGCCACTCCACCTGGGCATGTTCACGGGAGGCGTTAATATCGGTGAGATAGATGTTGTTTGTCATTTTACGCCCGATGACAAAGCTCTGCTGTCCGACGTTCAGAGAGAAGATCTTGCCCGTGTCCGGGCCCTGAACCACTGTCAGATACTGACCGGTGGGTTCCTGTTCATCCGTTTCTTTTTTACCGAAGATCATGGTATGGTCGATGCGCAACAGTTCACCGGTACTCCCGGCGTTGGGTTCTTCTCCCGGTCCGGTCTTAGGGCCGCCCTCCGCAGCTGCGTTAAACGACGATAGGATCTTCAAGACCCCGGATTCCAGGGCCTGGTCTTCCTCGAAGGCGACAGACGGTTGCCCGATCAGGGTAAACCCTTTCTCCTCCGCCTGGACCATGACGTGCTCCTCCAGTTCCCCGGCCAGAGCCGGTTGCAGCGGAGCGGTCTGTTCAAAGTCGACGCTTCCCAGGCAGACGGTGAAAACATTGGGAGCATAGACACGCGATACGCTGACCCTGCGTTTGTCGCTCATTTCTCTGACCAGAGCCCGGGCCACCTCTACGGGCTGCACAGAGCCCGCACTCTTTCTGAACATCCCTTCCCAATACTTTTTCAACAATATCTCCAGATCCTGCAAACTCACCGTCTCACCCCCTGCTTTCAGCAGTTTTCTTTAAAGCTGCCAGAAAAAAGCCGTCCGTGCCGTGACGGTGCGGCAATAGCTGGAACCAGCCCTGCTTGGCCATCAGGCAATCATCATCTAAACGCAGTAAAGCCGGCGGTACCAAGGTGGTGATATCCTGTGCCCGCCAATGCTCATGGCTGTCCAGGAAGGCCGCCACCACATCCCCATTCTCCTCCGGCTCGCTGGAGCAGGTGCTGTAGAGCATGACTCCCCCCGGCTTGAGGCACCTGCTGGCCCCGGCCAGAATTTGCTGCTGCTGCCGGGAGTGCGCAGGCAGATCCTGCTCCTGCACCCTCCATCTCAGATCGGGCCGGCGCCTGATCACCCCTAATCCGGAACATGGCGCATCCACCAGCAGGTAGTCCGCCTGCCCGATGATCTCGCCGGGAGGATCGGCTGCATCCCGCAAGCAGGTTGACACAATGGTGACGCCCAGTCTCCGGCAGGCATCGCGAATCAGTCGCAAGCGGTGCTCATGCACGTCAAAGGCCAGCAGTTTACCGCTATTCTTCATGATCTGCGCCAGGTGGGTGGTCTTGCCGCCAGGCCCGGCACAGGCATCTATGGCCACGGAACCGGCCTCAGGCCTCAGGACCAGCGATGCCAGCATGGAGCTCTCATCCTGCACGGTAAAATAGCCCGCCTGGAATGAGGGCAGGTTTTTAAGAATGACATGCTGCGTCAGTCTGAGCCCCTCGGGGATCAGCGGGCTGGGGACAGCAGCGACGCCCTCCTGCTCCAGGCTCCGGAGCAATGCGTCCGGTTCGATCCTCAGGGTGTTGCAGCGCAGCACCACCGGCGGCGGCTCATTATTGGCGCTGCAAAAGGCCATTGTTTCCTCCGGGCCGTAACGTCTCAGCCAGCGCCGCACCAGCCAGGCCGGATGTGAGTATTTGACGCTGATATGCAATACCGGGTCTTCATCCAGGGCCGGAAAGTCAATATCGTTCCGGTGGCGGGCAATATTGCGGAGCAGGCCGTTGACAAAACCGGCCAACCCGCCCAGCTTCCAGGTCTTGGCCAGTTCGACCGCTTCGTTGCAGGCCGCTGCTGCGGGCACCCGCTCCAGGAACAACAACTGGTACGCTCCCAGCCGGACAATGGGGCGCACGATCTGATTCATCCTGGCCACCGGAGTCTTGCTAAACTGGTCGATCACCCAGTCCAGGGTGTTTTTCCAACGCAGTGTGCCATAGACCAGTTCTGTCAACAGGGCAGCGTCCTGAGGCCCCAGGGGGTGATCGCTTGCTGATGCCTGGAGAACCAAGTTGGCATAAGCCCCGTCACGATCAACGGCAAGCAGCACCCGCAGCGCCTCGGAACGCGCTGTGTGCGGGCCATGCAACCTGGTCGACACCTGTTCTGCTGCTATAAGACCTCACCCCTGGAATGCTCGGCAAAAAAATGTATCGCCGCCTCTACAGCTGTCAGATTGACCCTGGTATTGACGCAGGGCCCGCAGGGCCGCTCGTTGAGGACCCCCAGCACCGGCAGCGGGCTGGCATCCTGAATACCGCTGGCCAGATCCCGGTCGCAGGCAATGGCGATGATTGCCCGGGGCCGGTATACCTGGACATAACGGCGGGCCAGCGTCCCGCCGGTGGCGAATACCAGATTGATCCCGTACCGCTCCTGCAGGGAGATCAGGTCGGTCACCTGGCACTTGCCGCAACGTTGGCAGTTATCCGGATGCAGCGTGATCTTGTGGGGACACTCCGAATTCTGCAAGCAATGGGGCGCCAGAATCAGGATCTGGCTGTTGGGCACCTGCTCCCGCCGCGCCCGGATCATCTGGTTGTTGACTTCGATGAAAGAACTTCTGATCTGCTCCTGGCTGATGCCTAGCGCCCGGCCCAGCAGCGTCACCAAAGGAAACATCAGGTGCAGCGTTGCCCTGATCAGATGCTGAAAAGAGGGGATCGCTCTGGCGCTCCAGATAGTCAGGATAATGCCGATGATGCCAAAGGTAACAGTCCCCAACAGGATGACCACCAACACGCCCAGTGCCAGCAAGACCAGGCGGTACAGCGGAAGATTCCAATTTAAAGCCAGGTAGGCGATGAAGAGTACCATCAGGAGCACGAAAACCACCGCCAGGCCCAATAGGCTGATAAACAGTCGCTTCCTGATATGCACGGCAGCAGTTCAACCCCCCAGCAGCAGACCAGGACGGATCCTGTATCCCCGTACGAACTCCGCCCCACTCATGCGGGAACGTCCAGCAGGCTGAACATCCTCGATCAGCAGTTGCCCGCCTCCGGTTTGTACCGAGAAGCCGGACCGGGGGTTCACATCGCTGATAGTTCCGGGTTGGCCTCCGGCAGGGTTGTCTTCAGGCAGGCCGCGCCAGATCTTCAATCCCTTGCCGTTAAGCAGAGTATGCGCCCCCGGATGGGGATTCATACCCCTGATCAGGTTGGACAGAACCATAGCATCCTGGTTCCAGTCGATTCTCTCCTCACCTGGCGCCAGGGCCGGGGCGTAGGTGGCCCGGGTGTGATCCTGAGCCTGCCGCGGCGCCCTGCCCTGTTCGATCAGGCATAAACTTTTATGCAACAGTTCCGCGCCCAACCCGGCTAACTGCGCAGACAGTTCGCCTGTGGTTGTGACCGGACCAATTGCCGCCGCCTCTTGCAGGATCAGATCGCCGGCATCCATCTCCGGATTCAGGTACATGGTGGTGACGCCGGTCCTGGCCTCGCCGTTGATGATCGCCCGCTGCAGCGGAGCGGGGCCCCGGTATGCCGGCAGCAGAGAAGGATGGATATTGATACAGCCCAATGGCGGCAGGTCTAACACGGCGGATGGCAGCAACTGCCCGAAGGCCACCACCACGATCACATCGGGAGCGATTCCCTCGGAGGCCAACAGATCGGCCAGCCCGGCGCCCGCTGACGGTTGATAAACTGCCAGACCCTGCTCCCGGGCAAACTGCTTGACCGGTGTGTGGCCAAGCTTACGCCCCCGCCCCTTGGGACGATCCGGCTGGGTGACCACCCCCAACAGTTGCCACCGGCTATGTATCAATAGATCCAGCGCCGGTATGGCATAATCGCTGCTGCCGAGAAAAAGAATCTTCAAGTTGGCTATCTGCCTCCGCTCAAGAATCGCTGTCGATCAGCTTGCTGGCCTTGTCGATGAACAGGATGCCATCCAGGTGGTCGGTTTCATGCTGCAGCGCCCGGGCCGCCTGGCCACTGGCTGTGATCCGGATCCCCTCGCCCTTGCGGTTCAGGCCGCTGAATACCACCTGGGCGGCCCTCTTGACCTCACCGACCACGCCGGGGATACTCAGGCACCCCTCGGTGCAAGTATCTTCCCCTTTCAAGGAGACAGCCTCCGGATTGATCACTTCCAACAGGCCCTCTCCGCAATCGATCACGATCACTCGCTTGGATACACCGATCTGAGGAGCGGCCAATCCCACTCCTTTGGCTGCATATAAGGTATCCGCGAGATTGTCCAGCAGCTTTAAAATACTGCTGTTGATCTCCGGCACTGGCCGCGCCTTCTCGCGCAGCACAGGGTCTCCCAGCTCTACAATCCGATAGACAGCCACTACATTCCACTCCTTAGCCAGGACAGATTAGAACCCATAAGTATCGACCTAGATGCTAAGTTAATTTTAGACCTAAAAGCCTTGCGCCACAACCTTTTGAAAAAATCAGATCTCGGTTTGATCACTGAACCCTGGATATCGGTGTCATTCGTATATGTTTTCTATCGTTCTCGGGATCTCCGCTTGCATCTCCGGCGTGACGTGGCCATAATATCTGATAATAGTCTGCGCTCTATCTCCCTGGCGCCCGGCCATGGCATTTACGGAGTGGCGGTCGCGCAGCCAATATTTATCATCCCTCCGCCCGGCGGGTTAAATAAATATTCCACTCCACCGGGGGTTTTACCTGCTAACTGCTTGGTTTTCCAAAATTGCCGCCGATGATATCTGACTTTTTTA
>JAHFCR010000041.1:16324-25900 GCA_023249405.1 Peptococcaceae bacterium
TCAGAAACATGCTTTTACTGAGTGAATTTGGCCTGGAACTTGGTTTCCCATTCGTCTCTAATATAGAGAGAAACTTTTGGGAGCTTAGAACTGCTGCTTTTGGTGGAACTTACCGCATACTGTTCAGCTGGCTGACCGGCAGAACATTTCTAATACTACCCGGATTTCGGAAGAAAACCGATAAGCTTCCCGATTCTGAACGCGATATCGCCATCAAACGCCTGGCAAAGTATTTAGAACAAAACCGAAAGGAGAATTGATGTCAATGGATGAACTGCAGAAACACGTACAAGAAAGCATGATCGATACCGAATTTCATAAGGCCTGGAAAGAGACAGAACCCGAATATGAACTTACCCGCCAGATCATTGCCCTGCGCTTGAGAAAAGGACTGACACAGCATGAACTCGCTCATCGTATCGGCACCACTCAGTCTGTCATCGCCCGCATTGAAAACGGCGGCCAGAACTTGAGTATCCGAACGCTTACGAAGATAGCGAATGAACTTGATGCAAACGTGAAAATAGAGCTTTTACCTTGCTGATATTGAGGCATAAACCCTGGCGCTGGTGGCTAGAACGTGGTACGAAAATACTTACTTGAACTGGTAGATGCTTTAAAGATGTTGTGGATCGCCCTTGTAGCCTAGCCCGGTTCTGTTAACTACTTTTATACACCATAAAAGTCGCATTAACGGCGGCCCATCATGGACGATGATGCATTAGAACCCATAAGGATCCACTTCGATGCTAATTATAACACTTGTATTTTTTTGAAAGCGCTGGATAACATCGCTGATTTTATCTTTTAAAACCCCAGATTTGCCCTTGATCATCAGTTGCCACCGGAACTGGTCCTTCAAACGCAGGACCGGCGCCGGGGCTGGGCCCAGCAACTGTGCCTCCTGACCGGTCAGCAGGCCGGCCAGGTCCTCGGCCAGTTCGGTGGACCGGTCGATCACCTGCTGTTCCTTGGCCCCCGAGACCCGGACCCGGATCAGTTCCCCGAAGGGGGGATAGCCTGCCAAGGCGCGGTTCTTGATCTCCTCCTGGTAGAACGAGACGTAGCTGCCGAAACAGGCTGCCCGAATACTGTAGTGATCCGGCCAATAGGTCTGCACCACCACTTCGCCGGGCGCCCGGCCACGGCCGGCTCGCCCCGCCACCTGGGCCAATAACTGATAGGTGCGCTCGGTAGAGCGGTAATCGGGCAGGCCCAGGGCCAGGTCGGCATTGAGCACTCCGACCAGGGTCACCCCTGGAAAATCGTGGCCCTTCGCCACCATCTGCGTCCCCAGCAGGATATCGATCTGCCTCCCGCCAAAGCTGGTCAGGATCCGGTCAAAATCCCCCTTCCTGCGGGTAGTATCAAAGTCGAGGCGCTGGATCCTGGCTTCGGGATACAGTCGCTTGAGCGAGTGCTCCACCCGTTGGATTCCCGTTCCTAAAAAGCGCAGGGACCTGTCCGCCCCACACCCGGGACAGGATGATGGCAGGGAACGTCTGAAGTTGCAGTAATGACAGCGCAGATCGCCGGTATTCCGGTGATAGACCAGGGATACCGAGCAGCGCTCACACTTCAGAACATGTCCGCATAACGGGCAGAAGACGATCGGCGAGTAGCCCCGCCGGTTCAAGAGCAGGATCACCTGTTCCTGATGCTGAAGACGCTGGGCGATCTTCCCTGACAGGGACTGGCTCAACAGGCTGAACTGCGCCCGGCGCTCAGTTTTTAAGTCAACTATGGTGACCCTGGGCAACTGGCGCCCTCGCGGCCGCCTGGTCAAACGGAGCAACCGGTATTGTCCCGACCTGGCAACAGTATAGCTTTCCAAGGAGGGAGTGGCGGAGCCCATGAGCAACACGGCCCGATTGTAGAGAGCGCGCTGGGCGGCAACCTGTCCGGCATGGTAATACGGGCTCTCCTGTTGTTTATATGATGAATCCTGCTCCTCATCGATAATGATCAGGCCCAGATTTTTAAAAGGAGCAAAGACCGCCGAGCGGGGACCGATCAGCACGCCTAGCCGGCCCTGCCTGATCCCCTCCCAGATCTCATATTTCTCTCCGCGAGCCAGTCTGCTGTGCCAGATCGCCACCTGATCACCGAGAGCGCTCCGGAACCAGGCGCCTGCCTGCGGAGTCAGGGCGATCTCCGGAACCAGGTACAATGCCTGGCGCCCTAGAGCCAGAGCGGTCATGGCAGACCGCAGGTAGACCTCGGTCTTCCCGCTGCCGGTGATCCCATGCAGCAAAAACTCTCCTCCCGCGCCTGCCCGGAGCGCCACATCGATCTCCTTGAGAGCGGTGGCCTGTTCATCGCTGAGCAGCAGCCGGCCATGGTTGCCGGCGGTGCTCATCCCCTCCGACGGAGCCCGCTTCCTGCTCAGGAGCGGTTTGGGCGGCGGAGCGATCAGCTTCAGCATCTCCGACAAAGGATGGAGGTAATATCCTGCCATCCACCTGGCCAGACTCAACAACTCCGGGTTAAAATCCGGTTCTTGCCCCACAACGGAGAGGATCGACCTCAGGGCAATCCCCTCGGGGGGCGCGCTGTAGCCGACCACCCAGCCCTGAACTGTCTTGCTGCCAAAGGGGACAAGCACCCTCATCCCCAACCGTGGTTCTGGTTCTGCAGCAGAGGCCAGATAGTGAAATACCTGGCCGTGGCGCAGGCGGTTGATATCCACTGCTACCTCCGGGCATTCTGCCACCGCCGGCCCTCCTTCGGTACCACTCAAGATAACTGCAACAGAGGGTTGCGCTATGGCAACCCTCTTAGTCCATTCTCATATGACAACCGTTTCCCGACAGGTAAGCCGGACTGCCGCCTACCTGCCATCAGCCAAGCCAGAGCCGGTGATCCTGGCCGCCTCGCGGCGGAGCAGTTCGGCCCGGTCGCATCTCTCCCAGGAGAGATCCAGATCTGGGCGCCCGAAATGCCCATAGTTGGCCGTCTGCCTGAAGACTGGCCGGCGCAGGTCCAGCTGCCTGATAATCGCCGCCGGCTTGAAATCGAACTGCTCGTTGACCAGTTGGCAGATGGCCTCGTCCGGGATCACGCCGGTGCCGAAGGTGTCTACGTGCACCGATATCGGCCTGGCCACCCCGATCGCATAGGCGATCTGAATCTCGCAACGCCGGGCCAGACCTGCGGCAACCACGTTTTTGGCAGCATACCGGGTATAGTAGGCTGCTGAACGATCGACCTTGGTGGGGTCTTTGCCGGAAAAGGAGCCGCCTCCGTGTCTGGCCATGCCGCCGTAAGTATCGGCGATGATCTTGCGCCCCGTCAGACCGGTGTCTCCGTGGGGCCCACCGATCACAAAACGCCCGGTGGGATTGACGTAATAGCGGGTCGTCCCGTCCAAATACCGGGCGGGAATAGCCTGCCTGATCACAGTCTCGATAATATCACCGCGGATCTGTTCCATGGATATATCCGGCTGGTGCTGGGCAGAGACCACCACTGCCTCCACCCTGACCGGTTGGTCATGATCGTATTCGACGGTAACCTGGCACTTGCCATCAGGCCGCAGGTACGGCAGAATGCCACTCTTGCGCACCTCCGCCAACCGGCGTGACAGCCCATGCGCCAGGTCAATCGGCAGGGGCATCAGGTCAGGGCATTCGTCGGTGGCATAGCCATACATCATCCCCTGGTCCCCTGCCCCCAGTTCTTCGGTGTCAATCTCCCCCGTCTTGACCTCCAGGGCATTGTCGACCCCCAGGGCGATATCCGGGGATTGCTCGTCGATAGCCGTGATCACAGCGCAGGTATCGCAGTCGAAGCCGAATTTGGCCCTGGTATATCCGATATCCCTGAGAGTCTCCCTGGCGACATGCGGAATATCCACATAGCAATTAGTAGTGATCTGCCCCGCAACAAAAACAAGGCCGGTAGCCACTATAGCCTCGCAGGCAACCCGGCCGTTAGTGTCCTGCTCATAGATGGCATCCAGGATAGCATCGGCGATCTGATCGGCTACCTTGTCCGGATGCCCCTCGGTGACTGATTCCGAAGTAAAGTATCTGCTTGCCAACAACTGCACTTCCCTTCTATGCTCATATAATAAGCGCCGCTATCTTATCCAGCAGCGTACCTGCCAGTTCTATCTTGGACATCATTGGCAGTTTGATGATTTCTCCATTTGAGTATAATAATGTGACTAGATTGGTGTCAACCCCAAAACCGGCCCCCGGCTCGGTCAGGTTGTTGGCAATTACCAGATCCAGATGCTTCTCCTTGAGCTTGGCGCCTGCGTTGACCAGCAAGTCTTCAGTCTCTGCGGCAAATCCTACCAGGATCTGACCCTGCTTGTGCTGCCCGAGGTAGCGTAAAATATCGGGTGTTCTTTCCAGCTCCAGCATCAACTCCGCTGACAGTTTTTTAAGTTTTTGCCCCGCTCTCTGCCGTGGCCGGAAGTCTGACACTGCCGCGGCCTTGATCACAATATCCGCCTGATCGTAGCTGCTCACAACCGCCTCGAACATCTCCTGGGCCGTCTCCACCGGCACCAGTTCCACCCCGGCCGGCGGCGCCAGCTGAGCCGGACCGCTCACCAGAGTGACATCGGCCCCCCGGCGGCGGGCTTCCCCGGCAATCGCATAGCCCATCTTGCCGGAGCTGTAGTTGGATAAAAACCGCACGGGGTCCAGGGGCTCCCTGGTAGGCCCCGCAGTGACCAGAATTCTTTTTCCGGCCAACGCTTTACCGCCCTCTAAAAGCCGATCTGCTGCAGAAACAATCCTGGCCGGTTCTGCCAATCGGCCCTGGCCCACCGTACCGCAGGCCAGCCGGCCTGATTCAGGCTCGATAAAATGATAGCCAAATCTTTTCAGATAGGCGATCTTCTCCTGCAGCACCGGGTTGGCATACATCCCGTCATTCATGGCCGGCGCCAGCAGCACCGGCGCCCTGGCAGCCAGAATAGTGGCGGCCAACAGGTCATCCGCCATACCGGCAGCTATCCTGGCAATAATATCAGCCGTCGCCGGGGCCACCAGAATCAGATCTGCCCGCCTGGCCAGACTGATGTGCCCGATCTCCCAGGAGCCGGGAGAGTCAAACATATCAACATACACGGGGTTCTGGGAAATTGCCTGCAGTGTGAGGGGAGTGATAAACTTGGTAGCCGCCGGCGTCATGATCACATGTACCGCATACTCCTTTTTTACCAGCAGGCTGGCCAACTCTGCCGCTTTATAAGCGGCAATGCTTCCGGTGATGCCCAGAACCACATTCATGCTCATGCCTTGTGCCTGTTCGGGTAGTGATCGTTCGTCACCTTGCCGTTATCGATCGTCAGTTTGCCGCTGGCGATCTCATTCAAGGCGATGCTTACAGGCTTGAGTGATTTCTCGCCTGCCGGAGGTTGTTCTCCCTCGGTGAGCATGCGTCCTCTTTTGGCTGCGGCAACTACCAGTTCATACTTGCTGTCAACTGCCCGCATCAACACGTCTAGGCTTGGCTGTTGCATTATTTATGCTGCCCCTTTCCTTGGTTGTGAGTAAAAGCGGTCTCAAAGACCCTGGTACATGGTGCCCGCTTTAGCCGTGCGCAGTGCGGATGCTCTATCTGCAATCGGTTGATCCCCTGGCGTCCTCGATGATCTTTAACAGTTCAGCCAGTGCCTGTTCCGGTGTATCGTTGATGACCACGTAATCATAACCCTCGGCCGCCTGCAGTTCTGACGGCACACAATTCATGCGTCTTCTGATTGTCTCCTCGGTGTCGGTTCCCCGGTTGGTGATTCGGGCTCCCAGTTCCTGCAATGAAGGCGGCGCGATGAAGATCAGAATGGCTTGAGGAAACAACCGCTTGACGTTCTGGGCGCCTTGAATATCGATCTCCAGCAACACATCACGGCCCGACCGCAGGTAACTCTCCACTACGGAGCGCCCCGTACCATAGTAGTGGCCGTAAACCTCCGCCCATTCGAGAAACTCGCCGCGGCCGATCATGGTTTTAAATTCATCATCGGAAACAAAAAAATAATCCACCCCGTTCTGTTCACCTGGACGGGGTTGACGTGTAGTAAGGGATATCGAGTACTCCAGATTGGGAAGAGCTTGACGCAGTAAAGCACAAAGCGTACCCTTTCCTGAGCCCGACGGCCCAGATATGACAATCAATAGGGGCTTTGTGGGCAATCTCCCTGCCTCCTGTCAGAGAATTGGGGCTATTCCTCTTGTTGCAGCGAATCCTTGCTAGACAGCCGATGAGCTACGGTCTCAGGCTGTACCGCAGACAGGATCACATGGTCGCTGTCGGCGATCACCACAGCTCGGGTTCTCCGTCCATAGGTAGCATCGATCAACATGCCCCGGTCGCGCGCCTCCTGAATGATTCTTTTAATCGGCGCCGATTCAGGGCTGACAATAGCCACGATCCGGTTGGCGGAGACAATATTCCCAAAACCAATATTGATCAGCTTGATATCCATAATGCCCTCCTTGGAATTGGTTCTCCAATATTGCTTAATTATTACTCTATATTTTGAATCTGCTCACGCATCTTTTCCAACTCGCCCTTGGCCTCGATCACCAGGGGAGAGATGGTCAGATCCGCTGCCTTGGCCCCGATGGTGTTGATCTCCCGGTTCATCTCCTGAATCAGAAAATCGATCTTTCTGCCTACGGGGCTTGCTGAGCTTAACATCCCGGCCAGTTGTTCGAGGTGTGAATGCAGGCGCACCAACTCCTCGGTGATACTGCTGCGTTCGGCGAACAGCACAACTTCCATGGTCAGGCGCATCTCATCGATCCCGCTATCAGCCATGAGAGCCTGCAAGCGCTTCCGGATCCTCAGGCGCAACTCCTCCTCCAGCCCTGGGGAGCGCTCCTGAATCTCGTCGACAATACTGCCGATCCGCGTCCTGCGTGAGGCAAAATCCCTGGCTAACTGTTCTCCTTCACGGGTTCTCATACTGACAAGCTGTTGCAATGCCCCGGTTAGGGCCTGCCGGATCGCCACCCAGACTCTTTCCAGGTCCTCTTCGGCCTCTTCTTCAACGATCACACCCGGGAACTGGGATAACCTAAAAACGTCCGGCTGGAAATCAATTTGCATTGTTTCCGCCAATTCCCTCAAGCAATTATGATACGCAACTACTAATTCTTTGTCAAGCTTGACGTTACGCTTTTTATCGCGGCGATCCACCAGTGTGACAAAGATGTCCAGGTGGCCCCTGGCCACCTGCGACTGCACCTGTTCCTTGATGCGCTCCTCCAATGGAATGAATGACCTGGGAATGCGCACTGCCACCTCACAAAAACGGTGGTTCACGCTGCGGATCTCTACTGCAGCCTGCAAACCAGCCAGTTCCGCCTCGCCGCGACCGTAACCGGTCATACTTTTCAACATATCAACCAATATCCTTTCCTGCCTCTAATCGAACACGAAAGCTCCGAAGGCCTCCTTGAGGCGCCTGAATGCCTCGATGAGGCGCTCCGTGGGTATGGTGAGCGAGATCCGGAAAAAGCCCTCCCCGTAGGCGCCATAGCCGATGCCCTGGGTGATCACCACCCCCGCTTTTTCCAGCACTAACTCGGCAAACTCCAGGGAGGTGTAACCGGGTGGCACCGGCACCCAGACGTAGATGGTGGCCCTGGGCGGGTCCACCTGCCAGCCCAAACCGCGCAGGCCCTCGATCACGATATCCCGGCGCTGCTGGTAGACCTGCCGCATCTCCCGGATGCAGTCCTGGGGACCTTCCAGGGCGGCGATTCCGGCATACTGGACCGCCTGAAAAGCTCCGGAGTCCAGGTTCGATTTGAACGAGCCCAGGGTCCTGGCGATCTCAGGGTTGCCCGCAGCCCACCCCAACCGCCAGCCGGTCATGTTGTAGGTCTTGGAAAGGGAATGGAACTCGATCCCCACCTCTTTGGCCCCCTCTGCCTGCAGGAAACTGGGGGCAACATAGCCATCGAAGGTAACCTCGGTATACGGCGCATCATGGCAGATGATCAGATCATAGCTGCGGGCAAAGCTGACCGCCGACTGAAAGAACTCCAGATCGGCCGTGGCGCCGGTGGGGTTGTTCGGGTAGTTGAGCCACAGCAGCTTGGCCCGGCGGGCGATATCGGCAGGGATAGCGCCGAAATCCGGCAGGAAGTGGCGCTCCGGCGTAAGCGGCAGTACGTAATTCTCTGCTCCCGCCAGGGCGGAGCCGATACCGTAGACCGGATAGCCCGGGTCCGGAATCAGGGCAATGTCACCCGGATTTAGATAGCAGAAGGCGATGTGCCCGATCCCCTCCTTGGAACCGATCAGGGTGACCACCTCCGACCGGGGGTCCAGGTCTACGCCGAAACGCCCCCGATACCAGTCAGCCACCGCCTGGCGGAAAGCTAACAGCCCCACTGACGTAGGATAGCGGTGGTTCTCCGAATTGTCCGCCTGCTCCTTTAGAGCCTGCACGATATGCGGCGGCGTGGGCCGGTCCGGATCGCCGATCCCCAGGCTGATCACGTCCACGCCGCTGTTTTGCAGTTCTTCAATCTTCTGCTCAATCCGGGCAAACAGATATGCAGGCAGAGCAGCGACCCGGTCTGCTACCTTCATCGATCCTCACTCCTCGGCAAACTGACAGTTGTCAGCAAAAATACGCTCCTTGAAGGCTGCGTCCAGCCGGCCGGTAAAAGTCTCCTCGGCAGGGCCGGTCATAAACAGATGGTTGTTATCCGCCCACTCGATCAGGAGCTGCCCGCCCGGCAGGTTCACGCGCACCCGTCGCCCGGTCCGGCCGGTCAGCACTGCCCCGGCCACCGAGGCGCAGGCGCCGGTCCCGCAAGCCAGGGTCTCCCCCACCCCGCGCTCCCAGACCCGCACGGCGATCTCCTCATCGTTCCGGACCTCGATAAACTCCACGTTGGTATGGTTGGGGAACAGTTCGTGACGCTCCAGAAGCGGCCCCAGGCTGCATACGGGAGCCTGGGAGACATCCGGCACAAAGACCAGGCAGTGCGGATTGCCCATGGAAACGGCGGTGGCCGTCACCCGCTCCGCACCCACCGTGACATCCTCCTCAATCATTCTGGTGCCCGGGATTCCCAGCGCCGGCACCAGGTCCCGCTCCAGAACCGGCTCACCCATGTCCACTCGCACCGCGACAACCAGATCGCCGTCCAGGATGAGCTTCGGGAGCATCACCCCGGCCCTGGTGAGCACCGGAAAGCTCGTCTGGCTGACCAGGCCGCGCTGGTAGGCATACTTGGCCACACAGCGGATACCGTTGCCGCACATCTCCGGCTCCGAACCGTCGGCATTGAAGATGCGCATGTTGACGACACCCCGGTCATCCTTGAAGACAAAGATCAACCCGTCGCCACCGATCCCGAAGTGCCGGTCGCAGATACGGCTGGCCAGATCGGCCAGCTGCATGGGTGGCCACCGCTCCGGCCGGCCATCCAGCAGAATGAAATCGTTTCCCAGTCCCTGCCACTTAGCAAACTCCACGGCTTGCCTCCAGCTACGTTTTTGCAGATTTTCACTTTTCCAGTATTAGATTACCTCATAATCCGGTCATGGGCAAGGAGTCCAGCCGGAATAGCACAGTTTCTTTTGACCCTGCAG
>JAHFCR010000041.1:26000-27660 GCA_023249405.1 Peptococcaceae bacterium
TGGTTCTGCTCGTCCGCAAACCGGGGCAGAACTTCCGTCTGCTCCTGTCCGCCCACGCAGAGAACGCCAGGCTGCACCTGACCTCCCGGGAAAAAACCAACCCGCCGTCCCCTCCGACCTTCTGCTTCGTCCTGAGAAAGTACCTGGAAGGCAGCCGTTTGCTGCAGATCCGGCAGGTGGATCTGGACCGCGTCATTTATTTTACCTTTTCCCGGCTGAGTGAGAGTGGCGGTTATCAGGAGATCCAGCTGATCAGCGAGATCATGGGCAAGCACAGCAACCTGATCCTGGTTGACCCACAGACCGGGCAGATCATCGACGCTGTCAAACGCTATTCCCACGCCGTCAGCCGCTACCGGGAGGTGCTGCCCGGACGGATATACATCCCGCCACCGCTCCAGTCCAAGGTATCGCCCCTGGACCTCGATGAAGAACGATTTGTTCAGGTGCTGCAGGGCGGTAATTGGGAGCAGAAGCTGAGGGACCTGGTTTTCAAAAACCTGGCGGGCATCGGTCCCGAATTGGCCAGGGAATTAGTGTTTCGGGCCAACCTGCCCGCAGATCTGCTCCTGGAAAACTGCGGCCAGTATGAACTGCAAAGCCTCTGGCAGGCGCTGCAAAAAACCGTCACCCCGCTGCTCCATGGTGAGTGCGAGCCGACCCTGGTCTTCGATGGCAAGAAACCGGTAGATTATACCCCATTTTTACCGGCCATATACAACCATCTATCCCTGACGGCGGCCGCATCGCTGAATGCAGCCGCTGATATCTTCTATACCGGCCGCACCGAGACGGCCAGGTTCGAGCAGTTGCAAAACTCGCTCGCCGGTATTGTCAGACGGGAGGCTGGCAGGGTTGATAAAAAGCTGTGGCTGCAACAGCAGGCCCAGTCTGATGCCGTCAAGGGCCAGGATTACCGGATCAAGGGGGAGATGCTGCTGGCTCACCTGCATCTTCTGGAGCGCGGCCAGACCATGGCTCACCTGCCCAACCTCTACGAGCCGGAGGCGCTGCCCCTGGAGATCGCCCTGGACCCATCCCTGACCCCATCCCAGAATGCGCAGCGGCTGTTTCGCCGCTATGAGAGATCCCGCAACACCCTGAAAAACAACCAGTTGCAGTTGAAACAGACCCTGGAGGAGCAAGCCTACCTGTCCAGCGTCAGCACCGCCCTCGACCTGGCGGAGACGGTGGCAGAATTGCAGGAGATCAGGGTGGAACTGGAAGAGGCCGGGTTTGTGAAGGCGAAGGCGAAAGAACGAAAAGGCAAGCCACAGAAGAAGGTTCCGCCACAGGTCTCCAAAATTCCAGTTTCAGAGAACTTTGAGATCCTGATCGGCAAGAACAACCGGCAGAACGATTACCTGACCATGCACCTGGCCAGAAAAGAGGACCTCTGGCTACATGCCAAAGAGATCCCTGGCGCCCATGTGATCATCAGGTCGCAGCCGGGACAGGAGATCCCCCCTTCCACCCTGGAGCAGGCCGCCCGCCTGGCGGCCTATTACAGCGAGGCCAGAAATTCCTCCAAGGTGCCCGTCGACTACACTGCCCGCAAGAACGTCTGGAAGCCCGCCAAGGCCCGCCCCGGCTTTGTTTTATATGATAATTACCAGACCATCCTGGTCAACCCGGAAGCACCGGAATAACTCCAAAGCTT
>JAHFCR010000100.1 GCA_023249405.1 Peptococcaceae bacterium
CTCTGATCAATTTAAGTCATCCTGTCAAACCTGAGCCGACAAAAATAGATAAAAGCGATAGAGCATTATTCAGCACCTTGATCTCAACATTTTTCCTGACCCTCACAAACCCGCTGACAATAGTATTTTTTACGGGAGTGTTTGCCGGTTTGGGGGTAGTCGACACTGGCAGAAACTATACTTTGGCGTTGGCATTGGTGCTGGGAGTTTTTATGGGTTCAGCCTTGTGGTGGGTTATCTTGACCTTTGGCACGAGTATTTTGCGCGATAAGCTTCATTTTCAAAAATTACAATGGATAAATAGGATTTCAGGGCTGATCATGCTTGCCTTTGGCATAATTGCCTTATCAAGTTTGATCGGCGCAATCAAATAGAACGCCTGTATTTTTGGCAGTAGACTGAACTTCCGGGGGTCGATGATTGTGGCGGTTAAGGATCTTCTGCTGCTTGGCAATCCGAGGCTTTACGAAATCAGCGCTCCGATTGTAAAAGAGGAGATCGGGTACGTGAAAACTGTTGTCCAGGACCTGCACGATACCCTGATGGACTTTAGAAACAGGTATGGCGCAGGCAGGGCGATAGCCGCCCCACAAATAGGGGTGGCCAAGAGGCTTCTCTATATGCATATGGAAAAAACTTTGGTCTTGATTAATCCGGTCATTGATCTGAAAAGCCCGGAGATGATGGCGGTATGGGATGATTGCATGAGTTTCCCCGAGCTATTGGTCAGGGTTAAAAGGCATCAGAGATGCCGGATACGTTACCGAGACCTGGATTGGAATGAGCAGAGCGTGACAGTCGAAGGGGATCTGTCGGAGCTGTTACAGCACGAATACGACCATCTGGATGGCATACTTGCCGTTTCTAAGCCCATCGATCAATTCTCTTTTGCCCTGAAAAGCCAGAAAGCCTTATTACAACATTATTAAGCGCAACTTTTTAGCTCTTTCGGACTCTATATTGATGAGAGAAGATGCGAGGGGGCGGATACAGGTTGGGACCACATACCGTGAAGGCATGCCGGAGCGAGGGCCGGCAGCCCTGTTCCTGGGAAGAGATAGCTGAGACCCAGCAGCGTTACATATACAATCTGGCCTATCACCTCTGCGGTAATCAGGTAGAAGCCGAAGACCTGGCCCAGGAAACATTTTTAAAAGCTTTTGAAAATCTGTCCGGTTTCAGGCAGGAGGCCGGGCTTCGCACCTGGCTCTGCCGCATCGCCGTCAACACCTACCTGGCCAAGCGCCGGCGGCGGCCCCGGCACGAATCGATCGCCCTGGAGATTTTGCCGGCGCCTGATTGGTCCAACAATCCGGAACGGGTCGTGATCAGGAGGGAACTCCTGTGGTGCGTCCACCACACCCTGCAGCAGCACCTGCCCCGTCACTACCGGACGATCCTGGTGCTCAGGGAGATCGAACAGTTGGACTACCAGGAGATAGCAGAGGTTCTAGGCATCTCTGTGAGTTCTGTGAAGTCGCGGCTGCACCGGGCGAGGCGGGCTTTTCGGGATCACCTGCTCAACTCCGGATGCGCCGGACTGATGAGAGATTATACCTGCTACTGCGAGGGAGTGAAGGAGATATGAACTGCCGCCAGGTCTCCTCGCTGCTGAGCCTCTACCTGGATCACGAGCTTGACGACCTGCGCCGCAAGCGGGTCGAACTGCATCTTCAAAAATGCCCTGCCTGCAGCCACGACCTGGCCACCCTGGCCAAGACAGTGCGGGTGATCCGGACTGCGGCAGCGCCTGAACTGGATGAAGAATAACACCGGCAGCCTTTCGTTGCCGGCCATCAGGAATACAAAAAAGAGGTCAGAACGTCAACATGAATGAAGAGCCGGGGTTGATGAAGATCGATGGAGATGACCACACCGCCCTGCAGAGCAACCGGGGTGATTTCATTGCAGCAGTGAGGCAGGCCGTGCCGCTGATGGTTGGGCTGGTCCCCTTCGGCCTGGCCTACGGGATCATGGCCAGGCAGGCAGGGCTGTCCTGGCTGGAGAGCTACACCATGTCGCTGCTGGTTTTCGCGGGGGCGGCCCAGTTCACCGCCGTCAGCATGCTCGGCGCCGGCGGTGTGCAGGTGGGCCTCATCGTCTTCACCACCCTGCTGATCAACCTGCGCCATCTGTTGATGGGGGCCTCGCTGGCGCCGTACCTGCAGCGGTTGAACGTCAGGTGGCAGGCGCTGCTGGCCTTCGGCATGGTCGATGAATCCTATGCCCTGACCATCACCCGCTTCACGACGGTGGGCGCCAGCCATCTATACCAGTTGGGGGCGAATCTGGCCCTCTACCTGGCCTGGACCACCCTTTCCGGGGTGGGCGCCGCCCTCGGCAGCCTGATCAAGAACCCTTTGCAGTGGGGGCTGGACTTTGCCATGCCGGCCACCTTCATCGTGCTCCTGATCCCCCAGTTGAAGAGCTGGAAGGAAGTCCTGGTCTGCGTGGCAGCCGGGGCGCTGGCGGTGGCCGGCATGACCTACCTGCCGGGAAAGTGGTACATCATCTTTGCCGCCCTCACTGCCACGATCATCGGAGGGGGGGTGGAAGAGCTATGCGGCCGTCAATAATGCTGATGATCGCCGGGATGGCTGCGGTGACCTTCATCACACGGTTTGCCTTTATCGTATTGTTTAAAAACGCATCCTTTGACGAACGCCTGTCCCGGTGGCTGAGGTTTATCCCCATCGCTATCCTGAGCACTCTGATCGCTCCCACCATTTTGATGCCGCAGGGGTTTTTGAACCTGTCCCCGCACAACTCCTACCTGCTGGCCGGGATCGCTTCGGCCGGGGTGGCCCTGAAAACCAGGAACATCATCGCCACGGTGGCCGCCGGCATGGCGGTGATCCTGCTGCTGCGCGCCGTCCTGGGGTGGGCCTAGCCTATCACCTTGCTTGTTCAGTTATGCCGGCCTGTTTCTCCCGGTCCAGAAACCGTCGTAAGCCGATAGAAGATAAATAAATCAAGGGTTTAGATCTCAAAAAATCTAGAAGGAGTGATTGATATGGCCAGGATCGGTATTCTCACCTGTTCCAACGCCACCCAGGATTTGGGGTGTTCCTCAACGTCATGCCTGACTGATCTCCGTAAGAGAAAGGGGGCGTTCTCAGCCTATCCATCGGGAGAGGCCCTGGATCTGATCGGTATCATCAATTGCCCAGGTTGTCCGACACTGACCGGACCTGATAAACTCCTCCGGAGAATCAGGGCGCTTACCGAGTTCAAAGTGGACAGCATTCATTTCAGTTACTGCATGCTGGCGCTGTGCCCCTTCAGGGCCAAATACCTGGAAGCCCTGGAGTCCGAATTTCCCGCCATCAGGTTTGTTTCGGGAACCCACCAGGAGCATCTCCCCCACGAGGAGTTCCGCCATCAAGTGAGCGGCCTATTCTGCCAGTCCAGGAAGAGCATGGTGGATCTGATCCTCGGCCGGGACTAACCGGATTTCCACTTGACCATTATAGGGTTAAAAAACTCTCATGGGGCAGCAGGTTGTTGCATGGAGGGTAAAAATGATGATCGAAAAATACGGGAAACAATTGCCGGGTATTCTGGTCCTGCAATTGGCGTCATTGATTGTGGTGGCCTTCAGCCTCTGGTGGGCGGTCTCGGTCTTTTCGTCCCTGCCGCAGACTTTCGCCGTGTATTACGATTTCTCGGGGGCGCCCAACGGCTGGGTGACGAGATCGTGGCTTAGCGTGCTTCAGCTGTGTTCATCCAGCTTGGCGTGTTTCTGCTCCTGGCCGGAATCACTTTTTGGATCATAGTCTCGCCGCGCTCCCTGGCTTACCTCAACCTGCCCGGCATTGAATCGCAGAAGCTGTTGCGATTGCCCGAGGATGAGAGTAAAAGTGTGCGGTGGCTGGCAGCCTCTTTTAAGAGCTTGATCAGCCTCTTCGCCTTGCTTTTTATCGGTTATATAGACTACGACATTCTGCACTCCGCCATCATGGGAAAGGACCCATCCGATGGTATGATCATTCTCGCCTCAGCGGCGTTGCTGGTGTGCGCTTTTGCTGCCATCAGATGGCTGACTGTCTCGATAAGGCGGATTTCGCAACAATAGAAATCATTTACGGTTGCCTGATATGCCGTAGTGAGTGCCCCGGTCACCCTCCCTTCCTTGGCGTAATGCCCCCACCTGCCAGCATTTTTAAACTGTAGCCTGCCTCTGATCAACTCATATTCCAAGGTGTCCCTTGATAATGTTAACGTTTTTGATGTCAGATACTGCGCGGGTATATCGTATTGGTTTATTGGAAGCTTCCAGAGGAGGAACCAATTTGGATATAGGTGAGCATAACTTTGTCGGGCAGATGAAGAAGAAAAATACCGGGGCTTTGGAGTTTGTCGTTGATCACTATGCCAACCTGGTTGTTTATGTTGTCCGAGGCGTTTTGAACCCCGGCTATCTGTCCCAGTATACGGATGAATGCGTCAATGACGTCTTCTGGGCGGTGTGGAACCATATTTACAGCTTCGACGAAGAAAGGGGCTGCTTCAAAAGCTGGCTCGCCGCTATTGCCAGATACAGGGCCATCGATTGCAAGAGAAGGCTCCTGAGTCAGCAGACCAAGGAATGCCAGAGCAGCGATGACGCCGGCCATGATGGGGCTGCCGTGGAAAGCGCGGTCATAGCCAGAGAAAGCGGCAGAGAGCTGCTGCAGGCCATCAATGAGCTGAAAGCCGAAGACAGGGAGATCTTCATCAGAAGATATTTTTTGGATGACCGGATCGACCACATAGCGGATAGCCTGCAGATGGATCGCAATCTGGTCGACAAGAGGCTGTCCAGGGGACGCAAGCTGTTAAGGGAGAAACTCAGGCATTTGAAGGGAGGCTCTTGCCATGAACAGTAAAAACCATGGCTTGACTGAAAAAGATATTTACAGGCTGTTTAATCATGTCCGCTTCGAGGATGGAGAGCTTGGTGATTTGACGGCGGATGCAGGCGTTGCGCCCAAAGAACGCATCAAGAAAACATTGGTCAGGAAGATCAGGCGCCAGAGGACTGTCAGATCGTTGACATCCGGCCTGGCAGCGGCGGCCCTGGTAGTCCTCTGCCTCGTCGGGATCGGCACGGCCCTGCCCTCTTTTGCCGACAACGTCCCGTTATTAAACTCGATCATCCAGACGCTTAACGACAGGAGCGGCTATCATGGGGCATATGCCGAGTACTCCCAGATCGTGAACAAGAGCGTCACGAGCAACGGCCTGACCCTTACCATCAATGAGGTGATGGCTGACGATTCCAAGCTGATCGTCGGTTATACCGTGCAGGGCGTCGATAAAATCATCAACAATTATGATACCGTATGGCTAGATAGCGATATAAAAATTAATGGAAAATATTTTTCGAGCACAGGTGGCGGCGCCGGTAAGTTTCTTGACGATTATACCTATGTTGGCTACGAAGATGTTCACCCCCAACCGATGGCAGCGGCGCAGATCCTTAACGTCGATTTCAATGTCTTTGAGATCGCCGGCAGACGGGGCAGGTGGAACTTTGCCTTCAGCGCCTCAAAAGATGAGTTATCCAAACAGAGCATCGTATTCCGGCCAAATAACCTGCTTGATTTTCCAAACACCCGGGCCACTGTCGACCGGGTAGTGTTCTCTCCCCTAGACACTGCCATTTTCATCAGCGGCAAGTATAAGACGCCGCAGAAGGCCGCCACGCCTTATAGCATCATTGACTACGATTACTGGCTGGTTTACGACGACCGGGGAGTGGAACTGGCGCCGATGGGTGTCGGCGGTGGTTCCAGCGATGGGCAAAAGTTCAATTGCGAGATGGACTTTGACAGGGTGCAGGATATCCCCAAGTATTTGACGGTCATTCCCTGCAAGTTCACACCTTCCATGGAGGGAGGCGGCACGGTAGGCGGTGTCATGACTGTAACCAGGGGCATAGAGCCCAAGGAAGTCAGCAAAATTATCGATGGCGTCTACCCGATCGAGCTTGCCCAGGGCAAACTGGGGCGGCTCATCATTAAGGGGATCAAAACCGCAGATAATAAAACCACGGTCGTGTACACCGCAGAGGGCATGGCCCCCTATTTTCAGGGGACCAACCTCCATATAAAAGACGATCGGGGAGAGGATGTCATACCGGAAAACTATAATATAAGGAGGAACGACCAGCAACCGAATGATTTCACCCTGGAGTTTCCGGCCTTGTACCAGAATCGGAGATACAGCATCTACACAAACTCTTTTGACAACTTCGAGATCAGAGATGACCTGAAATTCAGGATTGAACTTACTCAATAGCTATATTGCTGTAATATAAAGCAAATTCCCGGGATCATCACCGATGGCTCCGGGAGTTTGTTGCTTGTGAGTGAACAGAGCCGCCAAGGGTTTTGGCGGCGGTTCTGACTCGATTATAAGATTGTTTATGAATCGCTGTAAGTATTTTCATGGCTATCAGTAGAATGAGTAGACACAATTAATGAAGAGGTTGCGGAACTTGTGGTTGGTTGAATAACGATCGCTGAGGCTAGATAGGAGAAATAAATGAAAAGAGTGATTTTCTATGCTCTCTGTGCGCTGTTGGCCATTGCAGGTTCTGGAGGTTCGATCTATCTGGCCGGGAGAAGTAGCCAGGCTTCACTGAGGATAGGAGAAAGGGCCATCGCGGTATCGCCTGGAATTGGTGGTCAGACGAATTATGTAAGCCGTTCGATCGTATCATCAGGGGATGTTGCCCTTGTCGGGCCTGAAGACAGCGCGAGAAAAGGCAAGGCGATTACACCCGACCCGAACTTGGGTGATATGCAGATCCCGCTGGTCATATTCCAGAAAAATAATGAGGCTGGTAATTCTATCTGCGGCCTCCGGGGTTTCTGGAATCCGGTCCAGGGCACCCTGGAGATGAAAGACAAACCATCCCTCCTGGCCTCGTCTACTGAAACCGCTTTTTATGAATTGATAAGATCGACTCACTGGGACGGTGGCGACAGGATTGCCTATGTTGGTCCGATGCCTCTCGGCCCTGAATGGCATCTTGGCCCGGACCGCTATTTCAAGTTGATCCCTACCGGTTTTGAGGTTGCCGCTGATGAATATCCGGGGCTATTGTACTGCACACCCCAGGGAACGGCATTCCTCGCCTTTTCGACACAGAATAGACTTGGCCTGTTGGCTGAACGTGATGGCAAGTCTACCAAGGAGATCTTCAGCGCCAATGCCACATCATCTAATGATCAGAGCTATGTATTCCCACTCCTGCTTGCTCATACCGGCCAAGATCTCCTGGTCTTGGCCGCAGTCCATGGTCCGGCTGCAGAGAACAGAGATCGGCTCTGCCTCATTAAAATAGGTCCCAAGGGGGCAGATTACATACCAGTACGGGACAGCTTCGATAAGTATCTGGCCGGGCAGCCGGCTAATTCCAGCCTCTCATTTATTGCCGGTGCGGGAGTGAGGGCGGCTGTCTGCGGACAGCGCATCTATGTTGGGGATATCTGCGGGGAGGATGCCTGGAGTTTTGGCTTGAACGATGCGGCGCCGGTGCTGTCTTATGAGACAGAGATTAATAGACAAACGAGGCCCTGGATACAGACACATCCGTCCGAGGGGTCGCATATTCCTTCTTTCTACTCATACGGGAATCTGTTGATCGTAGCTGTTGGCGCCAACGATGCGGAGGGATTTTGGGCGTTTCGTGACGGTAAACTGCTCGGCGAGATATCCATTGAGCACAACAGTCAGGTGCGGGTATTTGCGGGCAGTAATCCGGATAGGGTTGCCCTTACCAAGGCCCTGCCCGATCTGATAACCATTATGATGCCCAGCGCCGAGTCCAGCACACTATAAGAAAAACTACTGGGACAATAATACTGGCAGCTCTGTAGCTAGAAAGTATGTTCATTGGGCTATGGGCGTATTCATTGTTTTTTGGCTATCAAATAGATTCTTTTAAATTTCAAATCAATCATGCCTGAGTTGTCAGACTGTTCCTTAAAAGACTCTTTCACTAACTCGCGAAAGGTATTTATATAATCATCC
>JAHFCR010000168.1 GCA_023249405.1 Peptococcaceae bacterium
AAACTCCAAGCCATGGCTGCCAGCGGCGTATAGTTGGCCTGCAAGGAATAGCTGACAGCAAGTTGCAGGTGGCTTCCCGCATCAGTTTGCGCCAGAGTCCCCCAGATTTTTCCCCACCCGCCGGCAAAGGTCAGGTGGGGCAACAATAGCAAGGCGGAAACCACGGCGACAAACAGGAAGTAGCACAACGAGCCCAGCATGATATAGAGAACCTGCCCCCATAGCCAATCCCTCTTACCGGCACGGATCAGGACATAGGGCTGGTGCTCGTCGATAAACGGGGCATCGCAGAACAGCAGGACCACCCCCAGCATCACCAGCATCAGTGTCAATCTGTCTATTGTGATATAGGGAAAAATCCAGGGGGTTGCCGGTACGCCTACCGAACCGGCAAAATCGGCCACCGGCCGGATTTCGAGATTCAGATATCCGATCAGCAGCAGAGCCAGCACATAGATCCTGGGGTTGGCCGGCCATTTACGTAGATTTAGGGTACAGCAAGACAGGGCGCTCAGGATGCTACGCATTCTGAAGTCTCCTTTCGATCTGCCGGACAATCATCGCTCCCATCAGAACGCAGAAAAAAGCGCAGCATGACATACTGTACAGCAGAGAGGCGACCGGATTGGCGAGGCACAGTCCCCACAGCATAGCATAGGGGTTCAGCCAGTCCGGCAGCCTGGCTGCGCCGCTGGTGAAACTGATCACATAATAGGCGATCAGGGGAGATGCCAGCGTGACAAATGGATTAGCGATATAGGTAGAGATCCAGAGCGCCAGAACCGCAAACACAGCGGCCGCATTAAATTCGATCAGAATTTGGACCACAAAATAGGCGGTGATGTGCCCTCCTACCAGCAGGCTGCCGATTGTACCACTGCCGAAGGATTCGATGGAATAGCTGTGCACGGCCAGCACCGGCAGGCGTAAGCGGAGCAGCAGCAGAAACAGCAGCTCGCCCAGGACTACGGCCATGCCGCCGGACAGGGCGCAGGACAGTGTTTTGGAAATGGCGTAGCTGGAGATATTGGTCCGGATGACAGATTCCCGGATAAACCGGTGGTTCCAGTCGGCGCAAAAGCTGATTGCATAGGGCAGCGTCCCAAAAACCAGGACCAGCATGTAAAATCCCTGAACGTGGGCCACCCCGAAGATATAGACCATGTCAGCGCCGGACGCCACTTCGGCGCCCTCCGTGCTGGCGCTTAAAATAAGCGCCAGACACATACCGACTGCAACCAGCGGAAAAACCGGGGACAGGAACGCCCGGCGCAGATCCGCCCGCAGATTGCCCCATAAGTTGTTCATAGGATCTCGCTTCCCGTCGTGGCGTCAACGATCACCCGCTGGTGAACAGTCTTTGGCACGCCGTTTACCGGCACCTTCACATCCATTAGAAAACACCAGGCCGGCACCATCCGGAGTTGATCCCTCGTGTGCCCGATGCGCGTGGGCACATAATCCAGCTCGATGGCGGTGATGGTGATGGGGTTTTGCAGGATCACGTTATCATATTTATGCGTTACGGCGGCCAGCGCTTGCTCGGGACCAATGATGGGCATCCCTGCCTGATCGACCCTTATGCCACGATAGGGAAACATAATAGCGAGATACTCCCATCCCCGCTTGGAATAGCAGGCTTGGATAAAAAATCCTTGTACAGCTGCCCCACTGTCTATATTGCCATGTGGTTCGGAGTAGACAGGAAGACCATCCAGCCCACCGCGGAGGAACATGTAGTAGCAGTCGTCCTGCTCATTCCAGTCGCTCTTGACGGTGACGCTCCGAGTTTTGGGATCGAGCAGCTGGCCGCTCACCTTCAGCGTGTTTTCCCGGGCCTGCAGGGTCTTGTAATCCAGGGCATAGACATCGGCCGTATCATAGACGGAGATCCCCAGGGCAGAAAGCAATTGCCTGACCTTGTCCACCGCTTGCAGGCGAGGCGTGAACGGTAAATCTTTATCCCGGCGGCTATTGAAACAGCTCAGATCAGGCTGCATATCACCTGAGATTATATCTAACAACAATTGACTGAGATATGTGTCAAAGTAGGCTGTTGAGAAAAACAGTCCTGCACCATCTATACCTAATTCTTTTCCATCAGCAGTCTTAATAAAT
>JAHFCR010000101.1 GCA_023249405.1 Peptococcaceae bacterium
GAAGGGTGTTGACGAACTCCTCAACAGGCTGTCCCTGGTATTGGCGACGGGTTTCCTGCTCCTGACCCTACTGCTGGCACTGCCCTGGGCATCATAAGAAACCGGTATTCAGGCGGCAACCGAGCATCGGTTGCAGCGATCAGAATATTTTTTTAGAAGCGAATTAACAGTGGCTACCAGGCATGTTCTGGTAGCCACTTTTTATAGCCTTTATTCTATTAACCATTGTCGGCGCCCTGCAGTCGCCGGATAAACGAGGCCGCAACTTTCCCATGCCGCATCCCTGTTACCCATGAAACAGGCCGCTCTCTATAAGCGGCCCGTGCTGTTGGCAGAACTCTCGCCTTAGCAGAGCGCACACAGCGGGGAGTGAATTGTACGCTTTTCATGATACCTGATGAGCTACTTGGGGCAGTTAAATCAGCCTTCTGGGCTCTGGGTAGATCTCCAGGTCAGCAGGATTTTTGCCAGGCGGCTCTGCCTGCTCCTGTTTATCCCTGAGCTTCTTTTGCTTGTCCAACAATTGTTCTTGTTTTTTCTTATCCTTCATCTCGATAGTGCCCCTCCTGCGCAGAGCGTCTGATGAATTCTTTGCCGCTATTATTATGCCTCTTACACAGCAAGAAAATTAACCTTCTCGTACCAGGCCCCGCAACAGGGTTTTCCGAGATATTTTCTTGACCTCGGAGACAGGCAGATCCACCTTGGCATCGAAACAGAGTAGGTGCTGGATTGGAGTCGCATAAGAACGAACGAAACCCCAGTGCTCACCCACTGGGGTTTCGTTCGTCAATCTGGGTCGCTCTCTATATTAAGAAGAGCGGCTTTTCCGGCTTGGATGATATGCGCCTGTAATGCGTCCTATTTAGCTGTGGGAATCCTCATTCCGTAGAAGGAACGCCCCACGAAGAAGAGAGCGATGAGCAGGAAAACGACACCGACTGCCGGGGCCACGCTTCGGAACGAGGCCGAGATGGCGATCTCCATGGCTAGCAGGCCGAACAGCGTCGTGAACTTGATGATCGGGTTCAGGGCCACAGACGAAGTATCTTTGAAGGGGTCGCCGACGGTATCGCCCACCACTGTGGCATCGTGCAGGGGGGTACCCTTCTCCTTCAGATCGACCTCGACCACTTTCTTGGCGTTATCCCAGCAGCCGCCGGCGTTGGCCATAAAGACGGCCTGGAACAGTCCGAACATGGCGATGGAGATCAGGTAGGCCACGAACAGGGCCACTGAGGCGTTGCCGGACCTGGGGGAGGAGAGGAAGGCAAAGGCCAGCGCAAAGGAAAAGATGGCGATGAAGATGTTGAGCATGCCGCTTTGGGCATACTGGGTGCAGATCTTCACCACTTCCTTGGATTTTTCAGTGGACGCTTTCTGGCTGGCGCTTTCATCGAGCTGGATATTGCGCTTGATGTACTCGACCGCCCGGTAGGCCCCGGTGGTGACGGACTGCGTGGATGCTCCGGTAAACCAGTAGACCACGGCGCCGCCGGCTATGAAGCCCAGGATGGTATAGGGATTGAGCAGGTTGAGAATCGACTCCGGGGGAACTCCCAGCACTTCCTGAATGACCAGAATCAGGGAGAAGATCATAGTGGTGGCGCCGACCACTGCCGTCCCGATCAGTACCGGTTTGGCCGTTGCCTTGAAGGTGTTTCCGGCGCCGTCGTTGGCTTCCAAGTAGTCTTTGGCCTTCTCGAAGTCTGGTTTAAAACCAAAGCTTTTGGTGATTTCCTGGCCGATATCAGGAATGGTTTCAATCAGCGATAGCTCATAGATGGACTGGGCGTTATCGGTCACCGGGCCGTAACTGTCAACGGCAATGGTCACCGGGCCCATCCCCAGGAATCCGAAAGCCACCAGGCCGAAGGCGAAGATGGATGGGTAGATCATGATCTGACTGAGGCCGTATCCGCTGGCATAGTAGGCGATGAACATCAGGAACAGGAACACCATGCCGATCCAGAAGGCGCTAAAATTACCCGCCACTAAACCGGACAGGATGTTCAAAGAGGCGCCGCCCTCTCTGGATGCCTTGACTACTTCAGCCACATGAGCTGACTTGGGGCTGGTAAAGATCTTGGTGAATTCGGGAATCAGGGCTGCCCCGAGGGTGCCGCAGCTGATGATGATGGCGAGCACGAACCAGAGGTTATGGAGTTCAGCCGCTGCAGCCGAACCGGGCCCCAGCATGAAATAGCTGACCGCGAAGGTGACGATGATGGACAGGATGGAGGTGATCCACACCAGGCTGCTCAGGGGCTGCTCAAAATCGAAATCATCTTTATGCCCGTATCTGGCCTGGCTGAAAGCCCTGTTGATGTAAAAGGAAACTATCGAGGTGATCACCATGAGCACGCGCATCACGAAGATCCAGGTGAGCAGGGTGGTTTGCAGGGAAATTTTCAGTGTTTCGGAGATGGCGGGAAGCATGCCCACGGCCAGGACGATGAAGGAGATCAGCGCCACACCGGTAACGCCATACGTTTCGAAACCATCGGCGGTCGGGCCCACGCTGTCACCGGCGTTATCTCCGGTGCAGTCGGCGATCACGCCCGGGTTGCGGGGATCATCTTCCTTGATTCCAAAGGCGATCTTCATCAGATCGGACCCGATATCGGCGATCTTGGTGAAGATACCGCCGGCAATACGCAAGGCGCTGGCGCCCAGGGACTCGCCGATGGCAAAGCCGATGAAGCTTGCTCCGGCCAACGCCCGGGGAACGAACAGCAGGATGATCAGCATCATGATCAACTCGACGCAGACCAGGAGCACTCCGATGCTCATTCCGGCATCGAGGGCGATGTTCAAGAGTTTGAGCGGCTTTTTCTCGAGACTGCAAAATGCGGTCCGGCTGTTGGCCAGCGTGTTCATGCGGATACCATACCAGGCCACGCTGTACGATCCGAGAATGCCCAGCACGGTCCATCCCAGGATCAGCAATACTCCGCCGGCTGAGGTTTTTTGCAGGAAGCCGAAGTAGAAAGCGATGCAGATCGCAATAAAGGCAAACAATATAAGAAGGAATTTACCCTGTTGAACGAGGTAGGTCTTACAGGTCTCGTAGATGGTGCCCGCCACATCCAGCATGGATTGATGGGCCGGAAGTTTCCTGACCTTGGTGAACTGGTACAGTCCGAATAGCATGCCCAATATACATACCACGATGCCGATGAGCAGCAAATTGTTCTGATCCTGGCTGAGATTGGGAATCTTCAGATTGGCCTCGCTGGCAAATGCCATCATGGGCGAGAGCAACACCAGGGGTAGGCTGAAAAGTCCTCCAAGCACTAGCTTCTTCATGTGCAAACCGCCTTTTCCTTCAAAGTAATTTGAATGAAACCTTCTTCATTTGCTATCTGAGTGCAGTACCTTTTTTGTGCTTTAAAGTTTCTAAAAATTTCACTCCTTTCCTTAACAGCAAATAGTGACCCGGCACTTTAGCGCCGGGAAAGATCAGAGGGCACTCGAAGGGTGTTAAACACAACATATAGAATAGCAAATTATTCTAATATTGTCAACTAAAAAGAGGAGATTTAGGCAGATCTGTGCCTAAAACAAGCTAAAACTGGGCAATAAACGGGATCGGGTTAGCGTATGGTTGTTTATGGAAGATGGGCATGATAAGATGGAGACGATAAAACTAATGATAGAACATTACAATAGGACAGGTGAATTATGCCAAAGAGCAAACTGCCAACTAGAATTGACGGCAACAGGAAAGAGACCGGCGCCAGTGAAAAGACCGGCTACAAGACCGGCAGGGGCTACAAGGCCATACCTGCCGCTGGAGTAAAGCCCGGCCAGGAGATAAAGGCCGATGCGGGGCCCAAAATTGTTGCCGGCGCAGCAGGGGAGAAGAGCGGTTACAAGACGGGTTCCCACTCTGGGAACAGGGCCGGCGCCCGGGTAAGGACCGGAGCAGTAGCCAGCCCTCGCTCCGGAAGCAGTAGCGCTGCGGCTAAGGCCAATCGGGGAACGGATGCTCCAGTCCGGGGCAGAGCGACTGCGGGTCCAAATTCTGAAGAAAGATCCGTTAGAGGCCAAAAGGAGATTGCGGGGCCTAAGGCCGATCTGGCCAATACCGGAGACAGGGCAAGCACAAGAGGAAAAGCTGTTTCCAGAGGCAAGATCGGCAGCAGCAATAAAGGAGCGCAGGCGGCCCATGGCGCCAATAGGGGCAAGGCGCATAAAGGAAAAGCAAAGCCTGGAATGATGGCGGATTCCGGCAAGGCCATTACCGTGATGCAGCACGAGGCCGGTACGGTCAGCGTTGAAACACCGCCTAATAAAGGCAGGGTTGTTTCAGACGTGAAGAAGGACTCCGCCCGCTCACCCGCTGGGCGTCATCAGGCGAAAGGCAGTGGTGCCAGGCGCGGCAAGCTGCAACCAAGAGAAAGGCAGCTGGCAAATAAGGGGCAGCTCCTGGATAGAGATCTTGTCCTGCACCAGCTACAGATGATTAACCACCCGCTGGAGATAGAGGAACTCTCTCGTCAACTGAACCTGCCAGATGCGGATCGCTTGCTGCTGATCTTAAAAGAACTGGAGCGGGAAGGGGAAGTGGTCCGGACCCGCAAGAACCGGTATGGCGTATCCAAGAAGATGAACCTGTCGGTAGGCGTGCTGCAGGGGCATCCCAAGGGATTCGCCTTTTTGATGCCCGATGATAAGAGCGAGGATATCTACATCTCCAAAGAGAACCTGAGCGGCGCCATGCATGGCGACCGGGTGGTAGCGCGGCCGCTGGGTTTTGGATTGAGAGGCAAGCGTACCGAGGGTGAAGTGATTCGCATCCTGGAACGGGCCAACGAGCGGATAGTGGGAAGATTCGAAACCAGTGGCAGCCAGTTTGGCTTCGTGGTTCCCGATGAGAAGAAGTTGGGCTGGGATATCTTTGTGCCTCAGAACCATCAGCAGGGCGCGCACAATGGTGACAAAGTCGTGGTCGAGATCACGCGCTGGCCAGAGGTCCGCCGCAACCCTGAGGGCAAGATTGTAGAGGCTTTTGGGGCCTCCGGTGACCCTGGCGTGGACATCCTGTCGATCATCAAAAAGTACGGGTTGCCCGAGGAGTTTCCGCCGCGAGTGCTGCAGGAAGCTGGCGCCATCTCTCAGGATGTGGCTGCTGAGGACCATGATGGGCGCTGGGACTTGCGTGAGCTGCCAATGGTGACAATCGACGGGGAGGATGCCAAGGACCTGGATGATGCCGTCTCCCTGGAACGGCTGGACAACGGCAGCTACAGGCTGGGTGTGCACATCGCCGATGTCTCCTATTACGTCAGGGAAGACAGCGAACTGGACAAGGAGGCATTCCAACGGGGCACCAGCGTCTATCTGGTGGACCGGGTGATTCCCATGCTGCCCCAGATGCTTTCCAACGGGATCTGCAGCCTGAATGCCGGGGTCGATCGGTTTGCTGTATCCGTATTTATGGAGATCAATGGGGAAGGACACGTGGTCCGTTACGAGATCGGCCCTGCAGTGATCCGGATCGACGAGCGGATGACCTACACCAGCGTGCGGCGCATTCTGGATGAGCGGGATGCCACCCTCTGCCAGCGCTATGCTGACTTCGTGGAGACCTTCGACCGGATGCGGGATCTCTGCCTGATTTTGAGAGATCGGCGGCACCGGCGGGGCGCCCTGGACTTCGATTTTCCAGAATGCAAAGTGTATCTGGATGAGAGCGGCCGGCCAATGGATGTCTGTCTGATGGAGCAGTCCATCGCCAATCAGATCATCGAGGAGTTCATGCTGATGGCCAACGAAACCGTGGCCCAGCACCTTTTTCATCTGGAAGTTCCGTCGCTCTACCGGGTGCATGAAGAGCCGAAGGAGGAGAAACTCTCCGCCTTAAACGAGTTTTTGCACGGCTTCGGCTACCATATACCGGCATCGGGCGGGGTGCACCCCAGGTTCTTCCAGGATATCTTGACCCAGGTGGAAGGCAGGCCCGAGCAGCAGGTGGTGCACATGGTGATCCTGCGCTCCCTGCAGCACGCCCGCTACGCCCCGGCGTCACTGGGGCACTTCGGGCTGGCAGTGCGGCTCTACACACACTTCACCTCGCCGATCCGCCGCTACCCAGACCTGGTCGTCCACCGGGTGCTGCGGGAGGTCATTGCCCACCGGACACTCTCGGCCGAGCGCATAGAGCGGTTGGAGCAACAGATGGCGGAATATGCCGTGCAGAGTTCCAAGCGGGAACAGGTGGCTGAAGAGGCTGAGCGGGAGACCGTAGACCTCAAGAAAGTAGAATACATCCGGCAGTTTATGGGGGAGATTTTCGACGGGTTCGTCTCCAGCGTGACCAACTTCGGGATGTTCATCGCCCTGTCCAACGGCATCGAAGGTCTGGTGCACGTCTCTACCATGGCTGACGACTACTACCTGTTTAACGACAGGAATTACACCCTGACCGGTGAGCATACCAAGAAGAGCTTCAGGATCGGTGACAAGGTGCGCGTGCAACTGGTACGGGCCAGCCTGGAGGACCGGCAGATCGACTTCGAACTGGTAACCGGGACGGAACAGGAACAGGAACTGGAATAGGAATCTGGAACAGAAAAGCTGAAGCATAGTGATTGCTTTAGCTGGTTTTTGAGTGAGGTGAGCAGGATGGGAGAGGCCCAGCGGGAGCCGATCAAGGTCGTGGCTGAGAACCGCAAGGCCCGCCACGATTTTTTCATAGATGAAACCTATGAGGCAGGTATCTCCCTGGCCGGAACGGAGGTCAAATCGATGCGGGCCGGCAAGGTAAATCTGCGGGACAGCTACGCCAGTGTGGACGGCAACGAGGTATTTGTCCACAACATGCATGTCAGCCCGTATGAACAGGGCAACCGCTTTAACCAGGACCCCAAGCGGACGCGCAAGCTTCTGCTGCACCGGCAGGAGATCAGGCGCCTGCTGGGGCAAACGACTCAGAAGGGCTATACCCTGATTCCCTTGAAGGTTTACTTCAAACGCGGGCGGGTGAAGATCGAGATTGCCCTGGCCCGGGGCAAGAGGCTCTATGACAAGCGGGAAGAGATCGCCAAGCGGGATGCCGACCGGGAGATCGCCCGGGAACTGCGGGGCCGTGACCGGGAGTGATGTTGGGACTGGCGTATGTGTTGTGGTATTATTGATCAGCCTAACCCGCCGGATGCTGGTCAATCGTTGCGCCTGCTCGATCTCTGCGCTTTACTGCGGGGATAGGCAAACAGAGATCTGCTCAACTGATAAGCTAGCATAAAATGGGTTATCTGCTGATTAGTGGGGTGATAGTTTTAATACCCATACGTTTATGATATAATAAACGTATGAATGGCTTAAACCGGGCGTGAGCCCAGTCAACGCAAGAAATGAAGATTTGGGGGCGTACTGGCTTCGACGGGGGATGTGGAGCAAAGGAAGCGAGCTGGGGTCCCACCTGCCCGTAATACGGTGGAAAACATATAACTGCCAACGATAACTTAGCACTGGCTGCCTAACTGGCAGCCCGTCCTACCCGGGATCTCCTGCGGCCTGGGCTAGGGCGTCGACTAGCAGGATACCTAGGGGCCAATTCTCGGAGGCCCTGATGGGAACCTCATCGAGATAGCGCCAGCGAAGCCTGCCGGAGGGCGTCGTGTTAGGGGCGAATCCTAAACACCGGCTGCGCTCGGAGAAACCTTTGTGGCCTTTCTTTCGGACAGGGGTTCGATTCCCCTCGCCTCCACCAAATATTAAAATCAAGCAGACCTGTGCATTGGTCTGCTTTTTGGTTTGACCGGCATGTCTGCTGTGCTGACGGTTGAAACCCAACATCTTGAGATACGGGTTGGCATTCAGATCCTATTAATGAGGTATTGTTGAAAGAATTATAAGTTATAATGCACCGGTCAGCGCCATCACTGCACACCCTGTTT
>JAHFCR010000102.1 GCA_023249405.1 Peptococcaceae bacterium
CTGGAGGTTGCTGCAGAGGCGCTCGATCGCAGGATGGCGGTAGTCGATAAAATACCCCAGAATATGCACCCACTTACCATGATGGCTGGAGGCGATCTCGCAGCCCGGGATCACTTCCAGCCCGGATTGCTCGCCCCAGTACAGGCCCTCCTCGAGCCCATTGACAGTGTCGTGGTCCGTCAGGGCAATGGCCTCGAGCTGATTAGCCCTGGCCAGTTCGACGATCTCCCGGGGGGTAAACTCTCCGTCGCTGCTCGCCGCCGTGTGTATGTGCAGATCAACAGCCATGCTTTCCATCTCCCGTTGTCTATTTTTAAAGAAAATGCCTCTAGAATCAAAAATCAGGTGATGCTTCTTCATGATCAGAGGCCGGGAAGATCGACCGATCGCAGGTTGTACCTGCGGATCAACTTCGCGGCCTCATCGGTCTTGGCGCCCAGATCCTCGGGTTTGTGAGCGTCAGAGCTGACTATTACCGGCAGATCATATGTTGATGCCAGTTCCCAGAATGGCTCCAGGGGGTACGGGTCGCGCAGGCCGCCGGGCGTGTCGATCTTTTTTTTGCGATACCCGTGAGTGTTGATCTCCACCGGCATTCCGGCCTCCTTGGCGGCGCTCAGGATCGCCCTGCTGCAGGCGATGGCTTCCGCATCCCAGGGTATATAGAAGGCTCCAAAGATGTCGGGATGGGCGATGAAATCGAACAGGCCGGAACCGATCCCGGCGATCAGTGAATCTGTATAGGCTTTAAGCTCTCTGATTCCCTTCAGGCCCTTCCAGAAAAATACCCATTCACCGTTGCTGCGAAAGATGTGTTGAGCCAGGATGAGGTAGCGCAGCCCATGCCTGCCGCGCAGTTCATCGGTGTAGAAACTCTGGTGTTGCTTAACATACTCGCATTCCATACCCTTGATTATTTTGAGTCCGGGGAAGCTCTCCTGGGCTGTTTCGATCGCCTGCACGTAGTCGTCCAGTTCCGAGATATCCATCCTGATTTCCTGCGATACCGGAATGTCCGGGAGGGGGGTGTGGTCGGATATGCCCAGGGTTTCGTAGCCGTGATCATAGGCAAACCGGGCATAATCTGAAGCATCTCCTACGGCGTGTTTGCACCGGAAGGTATGCGAGTGGTATTCCTTCATTGAACTGTCACCTGTTTCCCGGCGAATGACAGCACCAGACCGGATCTCATGCCTGCCAGTCTGGTTCTGATCAGCCAGACGACAGAAGACTCGGTCTGCCTGTCAATCGCATGGTGTCTATCCCTGTTCGCATGCTGCGGATGCGGCAAGCTAGTGCTTGTTCTCTTGAACGGCCCTACTTGAAAAAAAATAATTTCAGCAACAGCGTGGCCAGCAGCGATAGGGCAAACATCGCCGCTATAAGCGCCAGCACATAAATCGCAATCTGAGATGCCGCTTTTCTCTCCAAATGGCTCACCTCTGTTATTCGTCTTTCGCCTATCGCGGGCATTGTCTCGATCGGTCCTGCATGATTATAAAGCCTGGAGATAGTCTGCAGTAAACGCGACAGCCTGTTTCTCCAATTCTACGCAGAGATGCGGTGGATTTTCGGGTTTGAAGCCTTGGGGCCTTAAATCCCTGCAGACCAGGCTTCCAAAATGCTGTTGAAATTGCTTGGCAAAATTATAGCAACTGGCAACAATCATTTCGTCTGCCAGACCGCGTTCTCTGCCCAGGATTCCGATGAACATCAGCGATCCTTCTACCAGCCCGCATTGGGCTTGAAACCTGCCGGCGCCATGCATACCGATGGCGGAATCGAGCACCTGAGCGCAGAGCGTGATCCCAAATAGCTCTGACACGATCTTGATCATCGTGGTGGCACAGTTGAAATTTTCATAGTACTCGGCGATTCTCTCGTCGATCAATGCAGAGGCTTCCATATATGCGCTCTCCTCGATGAACATCATGTTTTGTCGATACTAAGCACCTAAGCACTGTCAGATTCTTGTATCGTAGCTGGCAGCATAGGACGCCCTCTGCTATTTCTGGCGGTCAAAAAAGATGTTTTTACCGGTTACCGCCACCGGAACGCCCACGATGATCTGCCCCTGCATCAGTCCGCCCTTCTTGGCGGCCGCCCCGATCCGGTACATGATGCGGTTATCGAGATTGAACAGGCTGGCCGTCTTTACTGCCGAACCGAGGGCGACACCCAGGTCCAGCAGCCTCCAGGCGCAGAGGGGACCTTCGAATTCCGCCATCTCCCGCGGCTCCAGATCGGCGCAGCGCTCTTTGCCGCAGGCGCCGCAATTCAACCCCGCCGGCGCAGCCGCCTCTTCCAGAGACAGGAGCAATACGGCCGTCGAGTTTCTGACGCTATCCCCGTCCCGGTCAAAACCTTTCTTGCCCGATTGTTGGCCGTATTCGGTCATGGCGTCAGCCAGACGCTCCAGTTCCTGTCCGGTGACGATCTTGATGCCCACAAAATCCTGGCCCCTGGCCTTGGGGGCTGTCTTGGCGGAGATGGCCATCAGCTCGACTGCGTTGATCACGCTTGCTTCCATAAATTTTTCCACTGAGCAATTCCTCCTTTAAAAATATTTTAATAACCTTTGCTGGCGCCGGCAGGTCAGACGCTCTCCAGAATATGCAGGACGGCGTCAGTGCTGTCGGCCATCTTGATCTGGCGGGCGATCTCCTGGTTTTTAATGATCCTGTAAACATGCTGAAATTCATGCTTGGATCTCTCGTTTAAGGCCAGCAGGAAGAGCAGGGAGATCATCTTGCCCTCAAACCAGGCCACCGGATGTTTCAGCGTCATCACTCCAATGGCCGGCTTGAGGATATCCTCGCCGTTAGAGCTATGGGGTATGGCCAGGGAATCACCGATCGCTGTCGTGCCGATCTTTTCCCGCTCGAGAACCCCCGTGATGAAGTTGGGAGTGACACATCCTTGGCGAACGAGCGCTTCGGCCAACAGGCGCAATGCATCCTCTTTATTGCGCACATCCTTGTTGATGATGATCAGGTCCTTGCTGAAGACATCCAGGCTCTCCGGCAATTTCGGGCAGATGTTCTCGTATCTGAGACGCACGGTCTGAACCAGTTTTTTAAGCCCGTCCTCTTTGATGACATCGACCGCCGGAATAAAGGGAACCTCCGGGTGTTTGGGATCGACCGTCCCCACAATGGCCAGCACGTTCATGCCTTCCCGGATCCGGTCAATCTGTTCGATGATCCCCTTTTCATCCAGTATGCCCAGGGTGACGATCTCGATATCTTTATTTACTTTGAGAATGCCCTCTTTGATCAGGCTTTCAATGTGCTTGGCCATGCCCTCTCCGGTGAGGCACAGGCTGATCACCGCGTACCGGTTGGAGGCGTTATAGAAAGCATCCTCCAGCGGCGATGCCATGATGCTCTTGCCCTTGATCAGGCCATCGGCGATGGCGTTGAGGTCTGCTTCAGGCAGCAGCGCCTTTCTGATGGCATCGATCACCATCAGGGTATCGACTCTGGTGACAGTCCTGGTTTTGATGCCGAGTTTGCTGGTGATCTGGTTTCCGAAGCCGGCCAGCGAGCCCATATCCACCATCAGCAGGACGCCCTTGCCGCGGTCCACTGTCATCACGGCTTCCAGCGTCCGCTCATAGGCATCTTCCGGTTTCTCGTCCAGGGACATCTCTACCGGCTTGACCATGTCCACCCCGAGGAGACGGTTGGCCACGCGGGCCATGCCATCGGCCACATTGCCATGGGATAACACTACGATGCCGATGGTGTCCTTGGAATTGGAGCTGGTATTGGCCAGTGTCCGCAGGTACATGGCAATGAAGCCGACCTCATCTTCGGGCAGGGCAAAGCCCAGGTAGTAGTTGGCGATGGAGGCCATTTCCTCGGCCATCTTGTACTCTTTCGGATAATGCTCCCGCACGTCATTCAGGTGGGGATTGGCAATAAAATTGCCGCTTCTGATCCGCTCCACCGAGGCGTTGAAGTGGGTGGCCAGGCAGTAAAACAGGATGTCCTTGATCTCGCCCAGTTCTGTTCCGGTGATCTTGATCATCTTCTGCACCATCTCGATGATCTCCGGTTGCACCACTGTCCTCAGGTCCTGGGTGATCAGCTTGTGCTTGTTTCTTTCGATCTGCTTGATGATCTTTTTAACCTTGGCCTCCAGATCATCGCTGATGATCCGGTTGATCACCTCGTCGGACAGGCCCTGTTTCTGCAGTTTCTGATATTCATCCTCGATGGTCTTGTAGATGTCGTTGGGAAAGGTGTAGAGGCTCTCTTTGGCCTCCTCTATATCTCTGGCGTGCGGCAGGAAGACCAGGTCGTCGGAGATGTACTTTTCGATCTCCTCCCGGTCCCAGTTGATGTTGAGCAGATCTCTGGCTATGTGCACCGGCAGGGCGGAAACGTCTATGGTGATCAGATCCTGCTCGTCGCCCTTGGCCATGTAATTCAGGAAGCCCCTGGCGCACGCCACCTGGATATCCGATCGCAACTGGCCGATATTGCCAATACAGTTGTAGACCAACAGGGTGCGGATGGTATTGTAGTTTACCAGGATTTTCTTGTTGATCCGGTCGGCTTCCTGGTGAAAGACCATCTTGACGATCCCCAGCCTCTCCTCCACCGGCCGTTGGGCCAGGGGAGAGAGTTCGATCACCATCGGTATTCTGCGCCTGAAGGTGGCCAGCAGGCTCTTCTCGACATCCTCGGTGGTGGCGGCGATGATCATTATCCTGGCCTCGTGGCCGATGCTGGTCTCTCCGAGCTTGCGGTATTTGCCCTTGTCGATCAGCTGGAACAGCATCTCCTGGCCGTCGGGAGGCAGGCGATGGACCTCGTCCAGCAGCAGGATGCCCCCGTTAGCCTTGGCCACCAGGCCGTCCTTATCCGTCTCGGCTCCGGTAAACGCCCCCTTGCGGTATCCGAACAGCTGGGCCAGCAGCAGCTGCGGATTTTCCGCATAGTCGGCGCAATTGAAGACTATGAACGGGTATTGCTGCGAGTCGAGGTTTTTTACCTGCAGGGCAAATCTGTGCATGGATTCAGCCAGTTCGCTCTTGCCCACGCCGGTGGCCCCGATAATCAGGGTGTGTAAACCGTTGGGCGGATAGAAGATGGCTGCTTTAGCCAGGTCCACTTTGAGCCGCAGGCTTTTATCCCAGCCGATCATCAAGGAAAAAGGGTCAGCCTGTTCCTGGACGGTTTCCAACTCGGGCGAGGTATAGGCAGGCGGCTCCGCCGCGTTGTCATCCGCCTCGATCTGTTTGTTCTTGAGCACTCTGGATACGCTGTCCCTGGAGATCTGAATGCCCTTCCTATTCAGTTCGAGGGTGAGGTTGCGCTCCGATATGGAAGAGTCTTTTCTCAATATATTTCTGATCTCTTCGATCAGCAGCGGTTTTCTTCTCTCGCGTGAATCCGGTATTCCCATGCTCTGTCTGAACTGGTTGATCTCGCTCCTGTTCAGGAACAAGAGTTTGGCGCATTCCTCATCGGTCAGCGGATTCTTCTTATCCTCTTCCTTGATCAGCCTCAACAATTTTTCCTTGATGAGCCCCTCTGCTTCGTCCTGATATGATCTACTGCTGCTTCCCGTCTCTATCCCTCCCTTATTCTTCTTTGAACTGGAAAGGCGGCTTTGCCTTGCGAGGGTGGATATCCGGCCATTTGTTCAGTAGTTAGAACTGCTGCAACGAACCACAGACCTGAGAGGCAAGACTTATCTTCCACATAATCGACAATATTCGACACGCAGGGCTCTTGTCCCTTCGCAGGTGGCTGATATTGTTGCTGGAATCTACTCCATACTGTGCCCATTTTTCTTATTGGCTAAATGGCTCAAGCCGCTACAAGTTCTAAAGATGAAGATAGCCGCCAGACCCTGCTGTCTTCTGGCGGTAAAAAGAGAGGGAAGCGATAAGCAGATCATGCTTACCTGAATTAATGGACGCGCACAACTATATAAAATAATAAGCAATAACCGTGCCAACAAAATCGGCCAGCCTGATGCGGCGGGCCTTTCTTTTACATCTCAGTGACATCGGCATCAGGGTCAATCTGCAAAAAATTGCTTATGCCACCCAACGCCAGATGCTCGATCAGAGCAACTTCGACATGAACATCGGTGTCTGGAGCCCGGACTACGCGGATCCTTACATGTTCATGAATTACTGGATTCGACTCCAAGAACTTCGGCCTGGCCGGCAACCGGGCATTTATCCGGGCGCTTATCATGAGTTCGACCAGTTCATGCTGATTAATTTTCTGATCCATGGCCAAGAAAATGCAGGAAAGCCCCGGTAATTGAAGAATAATATGATAACATTGCATAAATAACATAATTTTGCGGAGAGCAAAATGAATAAAAAGATCTTATTATCAACAATTACAGTTTGTTTTCTCTTGGCGGGATGCGCGAAAGAGGGTGTGCCTCAACAGATTGGGCAATCGCCGTCAGCTCCAGCCATAACAAGCGGCGCAGCTTCTTCTGAATCCGCCGCATCATCAACCTCAACCGCATCAAACAGTTCAACTTCATCTGCGCAATTAAAATCTATCCTCGCAAAATACACCGCACATCAAATCGTATTCTTTCAGAGCATTGCTATTGGCGGCAATCAAAATGCCGCATTTGCAATGGTTGCGGGGCAACAGCCAGATGGAGGTGATGATGTTTGGTATATCACCGCCTCCGGCGCTCAGAAATTGAAAAATGATATTGCATTTCCACCCGACAATCAGCGTGTGCTGCGCCCTCTCTCTGGACGGTCGACGGCATCAAAATATTCAAATGTGAAAGCACTCCCGGCGGCAGCAGTTCAGCATCATATGCCTGGTATGTAAAAGACGGAAAACCCGTCGAACTTCCCTATACGGGCATGGGCCTTTCTTATATCGGCAACGGTCAATTTACCACAATAGGCGAGGCCTTTGATTTAAATTTTACAGATGGGATAGGAACAGGGCACACATATAAAATTTATTATCTTTATTGGGCAACTGGCGGTCTGAAGGAATATGGCGGGTTAAAGATCACGCAGCAACAGCTGTTAAAAGTGCAAGGCGCGCAGGCGATAATCGATGTAATTACCAAATCCGGCCATACTGTTGACGATATTTATTATCGTGCCAATAATATAATAAATATCAATTATCATTCCGGCGATAAACAAAACGGTAATTTTGACAATGTGACACTCGTCTATAAAAATAATACCGTTACTCCCGAATTGGCTTATCCAGGACAAAATAGTTCTAAAACGGAAAGTTTTAACGAGAATAATTTAAATGGTTTTTCTTATGGCGGTATTTATAAAACAGCACTGGTTCCAAAAATCGCGACCTATCCGGATAAATTTCCGGTGAATTAGGAAATGTGCCGAATGTCTATAATGGGAAGGTGTTCGCGTTCATATGTACATTATACGAAAGGGAATAAAGCTTTTCATTATTTTATCATTACTAGCTCTGATGAATCTATGAAGATACGACAGATTTCATAGAAAGGAATTTATTATGAATGAATTGCCAAAGGAAGTATTAGTTAGATGTATACTAAATAATAGAGATATTAATGACATTAGAACTTATTTTCACATTCATCATGATACTCCTGTAGATAGAAGACTTACTGAATTTTCTAAAGCACAATTACTTAGCTATATAAATCATGTAGGTGGTCGCCTTTTAAATATTGTAAATGAAGAGTCAAACAATTTTC
>JAHFCR010000042.1 GCA_023249405.1 Peptococcaceae bacterium
AGGGCGTGAAACGTTGTGTATTCTTATGCGCGGCAGTGTCGCTATTCTATATCCTTGCCCTGACCATGCCTGCGCAGCACATTGAACCAGCCGCCGTCATGGTAAAGCAGGAACAACATGTGTTTGCGAGCCGGTTTCGATCTCTTTGGCGTGATGGACACCGCCGGCTCAGAATCTCTGGATGCACACAACATAGCCCTGCAGCGTATGATTCAGGCCGGCGTGGTGCCCTGTACCTGGATGCAAACCGTCTCCGAATGGATGCACAGCTGGGCGAACCCGAAAGCAGGCGACCTGTATGCCAATGTATATAGCAAGTTCAGCGGTTTCTTCGGGCAAAAAGATCCGGCATAACTTATCGTCAAAATAACCGCGTTCTATCCTCTCGTGCCAGTTCATGATAATTCTTCGTCAGCAGGGAAGGGGGCAAAAACAAATTTTTTGCCCCCTAAATCGCTTCTTAATCCAATCTACAGAGCCCATCGCAACAATTGCCCGGCCAAACTGTGCGCACAAAACTGTATTCATCTGGAGACGATCCGGCGTAGTGCCAGATCAGAAACAAGATGTTTATTGACAGATAATTACAAGAGATCAGATGCTATAATACTGAGCAGTATTTGCCTTTTTATTACTTAAAAATGAGGTAACCGTAAATTGTGTGGGAGGTGTCTGCTATTATGATTTTAGTAAGCGCCTGTCTTGCAGGCGTAGAATGCAGATATGACGGCTCTTCATTTCCCATACCTGAAGTGGTGGAAATGGTGAGAAGGGGCGAAGCGATACCAATCTGCCCGGAATTATTAGCCGGGTTGCCGATACCGCGTCCGCCGGCAGAACATCGTGATGGGAAAATAGTTTCCAAGAACGGGCAAGATTTCACTGCAGATTACCTATCCGGTGCGAAAATCGGAGCAGAAATTGCGCAGCTTATCGCTTGCAAGAAAGCCATATTAAAATCAAGATCTCCTTCTTGCGGCAGTGGCTGGATCTATGATGGCACATTCTCTGGAGTTAGAATTCAGGGAAACGGTGTTTTCGCAAAAATGCTAAAAGATAATAATGTAATCGTATTCACAGAAGAAAGCTTCCTGTGAATGATCTTTTGGCGGCCCTGTTCTTTCGTAATATAAAAGTCAGGCTTTATTGCACAACTCCCGATTGCAAAATTGTGCCGTTACATCCCACGGCCACGAAAGTACCGTTGCCATAGCTAATTCCGTAGAGTTCGTTGGATGTGCGCACAACAATATAACAAACGTATGCGTCATGATTCTCTACATATAATCTCTATATTTCTATCTTGCTGGTGTTATTTCCTTCCTTATCCATGGCAGCTATAACCATATGAGCTCAGTTTCTATAGACACGCTATAGGCAACTGCCATGTTTCATAATGTGAAACATGTATCTCGCATGGTGATATTCTGGCATTGTCTCCCATTTCGGCAAAGTTTACAATGAAAGTGATCCATTTTAGCATATTTAACCAAATGTGCTGAATTTGGTAGGTTGTTGGTAGTGTCACTAATAAAATGGGGAGGGGTTCAAAATGTTAAAAAGCAACACCGGATCAAGCACGAATGCAAACGCACGTGCAGCTGGCAAAGAGGCCGCCGTTCAGGCAACAAGAGGACTCGACAAAGTGAAACTTGTATTTGCCTATGCAAGCGTTGATTATGATTTGGATGAATTGCTGAAAGGAATTACCGAAGAGTTGCCAGGCGTTTCTGTTATCGGCAATACCTCATTCACGGGGGTGATTACGCCACAGGGCTATATTACCGGCAGCAAGGGGTTCCTTGGAATACTGGCCCTGGATGACGATGATCTTGCGGTAGGTGTTGCAGCGCACGAGAGAGGAGGAAGATCTCCTGTTGAGACCGGACAGCAGATCGCCTGCGAGGCGATGGCGGCAGCTGGTAAAAATAATCCTCCAGATTATTTTTATATGGTTGCCTCTCCGGCGGAAGAGGAATTCTATCTGAAGGGAATTACCGAAGTAATAGGCAGAGTGCCGTTTTTCGGCGGCAGTGCTGCAGATAACACCATAACCGGAGAATGGAAGATATACACGGGCAAGGGCGCTTTCGCAGATGGAGTGGCGGTGGCGTTCTTTTACAGCAAAAAACCCTTTGCCAATAAATATATCGGCGCTTACCACGAGACGAGCGATGTGGGCGTCATCACAAAGATCAGAGGAAACCGCACCCTGGTGGAAATAGACGGCGAGCCGGCACTGCGCAAATACGCATCTTGGCGCAATATGGATCCTGAGCAGCTCAAAGGCGGAGTGTTGCTTGGCGCCGCTATCGTTTCACCTCTGGGTGTAAAAGACAGGCTCGGCGATCTTGTTGCCATACGGCACCCGATGAACGGCAACGACGACTTTTCCGTCAATGTCGGCAGCAACCTTGCGGTTAACACCGCGGTCATTCGCATGGAGGCGAGCGTGGACGAGCTGATCTCTTCCGCGGGAGACACCTTGAATGCGTTAAAAGACAAACTGCCCGGCAAGGCGGGGGCCTATCTGCTCGTGCACTGCGGCGGACGCCGCGCAGCCATCGGCGACCGTATCGATGAGGTTGCAAAGCAACTGATCGAAGCCGCTGCTGGAGTCCCGTTCATCGCAGAGTTTACCTTTGGCGAATATGGCTATGAGTCCGACGGCAACAACACCTGCGGCGGCCTGATGCTCTCCTTTACCGGTTTCGGCGAATAACCAGGCGGAGATGGATATGGTCGTAAAACAAGTGCATCATTGACGACAATGAATTTGGAGGGATCACTCATGAAAATGGTTATAGGCGGAAAACTGGCAGATGCTTCGGACGGCGGCGTGATCGAAGTCATAAACCCTGCCACCGGCAAAACGATTGACACAATCCCTTCTGCAACGGAAGAGGATGTGAAGCTGGCAGTCGAAAAAGCAAAATTAGCACAAAAGATCTGGGCGCAAGTGCCGGTCTATCAAAAAGCTGAAATTTTGGCCAAGTTCCTAGCGCTGGTCGAAACAAACAAAGAAGATCTGGCGCGCACCCTTTCTCAGGAAACCGGCAAGCCAATCACCGAAGCACGCGCTGAAATCGGAAACATCTCAATTGCCTTCAAGGGCTTTATTGAAAAGGCAAAACACCTGTATGGAGAGATAATTCCCCACGGTCAGGAGGCGGGGCAAGACAGGCACGTTCTTTTAACCGTGCGCGAGCCGATCGGCGTCATTGCCTGCATCATCCCGTTCAACTTTCCGTGCGACCTGTTTGACCAGAAGGTGGCGCCGGCGCTCCTTGCCGGAAACGCGGCGATCGTCAAGCCTTCTACGGATAATCCCCTCACCCTCTGCAAGCTAACCGCTCTGCTGGTGGAAGCCGGCGTTACGGACGGCGCCATTGAAATCATAACCGGACGCGGTTCCAGCGTCGGCAACTGGTTATGCGGCAACCCCGACGTTCATGCCATTACTCTCACCGGTTCAACCGAAGTGGGCATCCAGACGGCGAAAACGGCGGCTAACCACCTGGCGCATATAGCTCTGGAGTTGGGTGGCAACGATGCGTTCATTCTTCTGGAAGATGGCGATGTGGATCTTGCCGTCGAGGAATTGATCTGGGGCAGGATGTACAATTGCGGGCAGGTATGCTGCGCCTCGAAACGCTTCCTGATCCATAACAGCCGCAAGGCCGAGTTTACCGAGAAAGCAATTACCCGGATCAAGAAGCAAAAATGCGGCGATCCGGCCGATGAGTCCACGCAGATTGCCTGCCTGATCAGTGAGGCGGCTGCTAAAACAATTGAGCAGCAAGTGAATCTGACCGTAGAACAGGGCGGAATAATTGTGCTGGGCGGCAAACGCAACGGCGCATTTTACGAGCCGACAGTGATCGTTGACGTTCCTAGGGCAGCGGACGTGGCCAAGGATATGGAGATTTTCGGGCCGGTCGTGCCAATTATCGGCTTTGACACGGTGGAGGAAGCGATTGAAATCGCCAACCAGTCCAAGTTCGGTCTTTGCGGCTGCGTCTTTACCGCCGACATGAAGAAAGCGTTCAAGGTGTCAAGCGCCCTGGAGTGCGGCGGCGTCGTAATTAACGGAGCAAGCTTCTTCCGCAGCTTTGAGATGCCATTCGGTGGTTACAAATATTCGGGGCTGGGAACTGAAGGCATCATGTCCACTTTTGACGAGGTAACGCTTAAAAAGACGATCGTGCTCAAAAATATTGCATCATAAGCAGTGATCGGCCTGCATCGGCGTAAACAGCAACCGCACCGCACGGCGAAAAAGCGAGGGGTCCCGGATAACATTGACCGTCCGGGACTCCTCGCCGACTTTCATACAGCTTCTTGCATGCATGTAAAAGGCGCAGCTTTTTGTCGCTCTGTTTTACCCGAGATAACCCATTCTCTTGGAAATCTGCGATGCCGTTGACTTCACTTCCTGTACCACGACGGGTAAATACTCTGGAGTGATGACAGCCGACGCACCGCTGGCGCTTATCGCCGCGATAATATCACCGCGATAATCATAGATCGGCGCTCCAACACAGGAGTGGCCGACGATATATTCCTGGTTATCTATTGCCCAGCCCTGGTCACGAACCTGACGCAGTTGCTTTTTGAACATTTCAAGGCTCGTGATGGTATTTTCAGTATGCTTCTCAAACTTGCATGCGGACAACGTTTTCTCCAGTTCCTCACCAGACAGGCACGCAAGCAGGCACTTTCCCAGCGACGAGCAATAGGCCGGCACGCGGTAGCCGATCTGCGAATATAGCTTGTTTGGTTGGAACCATACCAGCTTCTCTATGTAAATGACATCATTGCCATCGAGAATCCCGAGGTGCGCCGTCAGGTTTAAATCCATTGACAGCGCCGAAAGATAAGGGCGCGCCTCCGTCTGAAGCTCCAGATTGCCAATGTAACAGCTTACCAGCTCAATTAGCATCGGGCCGATAAAGTATGTACCGCTCTTTTCGTTTTTTTCAACATAGCTGCGTTCGTGCAGCGTCGCGAGCAGGCGGTGCACGGTGCTTTTGTTAATGCCGGTGGCCTTGGCGATTCCGGTCGGCCCCATCGGCACCGAGGACTGCGATAGTTGTTCGATAATATCCAGCACGCGGTTGATCACTTGAACACTATTATCCATGACGCACACCAGTTTTCCAAAATATAAAGACACTGTTATTTTATCATAAACGCAGGAATGCAACAGAGCGGTGCTCCTCATATACTCCCGGGCCAGGTTAAGCTCGAAAGAGAGCGAATCTCCGAGGGTGTGGTTCATGCCAGGGGAGCAGGCGCCTATGCAGTTGCGGTTCTTGCCACCCGTTTCATTTCCTGAGAGCTCTTGTGATTGGCGAGTTCTTTCAGCTTGCTGGCAAACCAGGCTGTGCGCAGATCTTCATCGATGCCATCGTAAGAAATTATACTACTCAGGTATCAATGTAATCGTGATCGTGTTGCTTTTATCCTTGCTCACACTGCCACCGGCTACAACAACAAATGAGATGTTACCCTCTGCGTCTTTTATCAGATCAAAATTCAGTTCAACCTTAGCCTCGTTTAAATAAAAACTGGGCATTAAACTTGCGGACTCAGCAACCGCTTCGCTGATCGCTTCGATCCCACCGATCAGTTCATTGGTTGTCGTGTCAAGGTCAATTTCGACTTTCTGAACGGCTTCCGGTTTTGGGGTCAGGGAGAGAGACATCGTCTGGGTTGTGCCTTCTTTGGCCTTGAAGGTATCACCAGTATTCACCTTGATCAGCGCGATTACCAGATCGATCTTGAATCCGCCATTTGCCTCGTATTCTGTCTTTGTTTGTACCTGCAAATCGATTTGCTTGATCTTCAGTTTATGTTCGGATAAATAATTTTTTTCCTTATCAATAGCACGGCTCACGGAGTCAATCAGAAGCTCAAGCGCAGTATCAGACTCTCTAGCGCTCATTATTCCACCTCCCGAGTTTATAATGTTCTATAAATAACCGTCCTCAGCGCAATATGTTCTGTTTTCATTTTTTTTCGGTGTGGACTATCCAGTCCTACTCTTTTGGTTTTCCAGCTGTGAGTTCTTTTACTGAGTTTGCAAGCAATTCATGAGCCTTCATAATCTTCCAGCCAATTATCACCATTAAAACATAGCCTGCGAGCATTGCGAGCATGAATATGCCGTAACATATGGAAGCAACGATTGCACCCACCGGAAACATTCCCATCGTCTCACCTCCTTTTGTTGTTTTTACCATACTTCGACAAAAGGAAGCCTTTTCCTGCTAATAATTTCATTTAATATTCTTGTAACCCTCATAAGGGATCCTTTTCCTTTTATCGAAATATGTATGTTTCGCGGCAAAGATCGGCATACTGCCCCTCATCATGAACGCAGTTGGCGTGCAGGGGAGAGCATCGGGAAGTCGCTGCCCAACAGCAGTTAGTATGCTATAATAGCAAGGTTCGCGTAATCTTATAAATAATAGAAAGCCGGTATCAAAAATAATTACAACCAGTGAATTAACCCTGAGGTTTGGAGAGCGGATATTATTCGAGGATGTCAATATAAAGTTCACTCCGGGAAACTGTTATGGACTGATCGGCGCCAATGGAGCGGGGAAGTCGACCTTCCTCAAGATCCTTTCAGGAGAGATCGAAGCCAATGCCGGGAGTATATCCATCCCCGCGAGGTTGCGGGTTTCTGTCCTCAAACAGGACCATTTTGAATTTGATGAGTTTGAGGTAATTGAAACCGTATTGAAGGGACATGCCCGGCTGTATGACATCATGAAGGAAAAAGAGACCATTTACTCGAAAGAGAATTTTTCTGAAGAGGATGGCATGAGAGTATCGGAGCTGGAGGGAGAATTCTCAGAGCTAAACGGCTGGGGAGCCGAGGCCGAGGCCTCATCCCTGCTGAATAGCCTGGGGATTCCGGAAGAGTTGCATAGTAAAAAGATGCGGGACCTGGACGGCGCCGAGAAGGTGAAAGTGCTGCTGGCCCAGTCATTATTCGGACACCCCGACATCTTGCTGATGGACGAGCCCACCAACCATCTCGATATCGAGTCGATCTCCCAACTGGAGGATCTACTCTACGATCTGGATGGCATCGTGATCGTCGTTTCCCATGACCGCCACTTTTTAAATAGCGTCTGCACCCATATTGCCGACATCGACTTCGGCAAGATCCAGATCTATGTCGGCAATTACGATTTTTGGCTGGAATCCAGCCAGTTGGCCCTGCAGCAGAGCAAAGACGCTAATAAAAAGACTGAGGCTAAAATGAAGGAACTGCAGGAATTTATCCGGCGATTCAGCGCCAACGCCTCCAAGTCCAGGCAGGCCACCTCCCGAAAGCGCCAGTTGGAGAAACTGACCCTCGAAGATATCAAACCATCCTCGCGCCGCTTGCCGTGGATCAACTTCAAGCCGCTCAGGGATGCGGGGGACAGCGTTTTAACTGTTCAGGGTCTCCATAAGACCATCAACGGGGAAACGGTACTGCAGGATATCAGCTTTGTGGTGTCCAAGGGCGACAAGATAGCCCTGGTTGGACCCGATGAACTGGCCAAGAGCACTATCCTGCAGATACTGATGGGGGAGATGGAGGCTGACCGCGGCGAATACGCCTGGGGACTGACCACCACCCGGGCCTATTTTCCCAAGGATAACTCGACTTACTTCAACTGCGGCCTCAACCTGGTGGACTGGCTGCGCCAGTATAGCACGGACCAGGAAGAGACATTCGTCAGAGGGTTTCTGGGCCGGATGCTTTTTTCCGGTGAGGAATCCCAGAAACAGGCCAGCGTTCTATCGGGCGGGGAGAGAGTCCGGTGCATGCTGGCGCGCATGATGCTGAGCGGCGCCAACGTCTTGCTCCTGGATGAGCCCACCAACCATCTCGATGTGGAAGCGATCACCGCCTTGAATAATGGGCTGACCGATTTCTCCGGCACTGTATTTCTCGTCTCGCACGACCACCAACTTTTGCAGACGGTGGCCAACCGCATCATCGAAATAACTCCCGCCGGGGTCATCGATAAAATGGCGACCTATGATGAATACCTGGAGGGCAGGAAAGATGCCGCCCATCGAGACGTGTAGTGGCGACGCTGTGCAATACTTGTATAGGTCCACTTGTATAGCCGCCAGGAAGGTACGTGGACCAGGCGCATCCCGTGGTGATCACCCTGTCGCACGGCATTGCGCCTGCAGCCATTCCAACGCTCCGGGCGTCTGCTCCCAGGCCTTACGGGAGTTGCCGGTATAGATGGCTGCCTCATCCTCGCCGCCAAAGCTATAATACTCCGGCATCGAATAGGGCAGAAACTTCTCCTTCAAAAGGTATGCCGGGACATGGCCGTTGAGCCCGAAGGCCTGCGCCAGAGCCTCATTGGAGCGCCCATTGGCGCCTCCGGCAACCCGGAACGTCCAGAGGGCCTTATCGTAGGCGATGAAGCAGCACATCTCATCCCCGTGCCGCGCCATGAACAGACGCAGGGCATCGTCGCTCCCGTTCTCCAGCAGGCAGGCTGACAGATCAAACCGGTTTCCCTGGTTGTCTCCTGGGTTTAGCCGCAGCAATTCCCGGTATAGCTCTATCGCCCGGTCCAGCGCCCCGGCTTTCCTGAAGCAGTCGGCAGAGCCCCGGAGCGCCCTCATATAGGGTCTCGCCTCCGAAAGCAACCAGAATTTCCCGACATTTTCCCGGAAGAACTGCTCTCCCAGCACCAGGCGCCCCGCCCGCATTCCCTTCTCATAGAAGGAGGCTTTCTCGTCAGGTATCCCACTCTCTTCCGCCAGCAGGTTATAGGCAGCGGCGCAGTATGGGGACAGTTCCAGTGCTTCCCAGGCGCAAGCGATGCAGGCATCTCTGTCGGATATCAGGTAGGCCTCGCCGATCAGTTCATCGGCGCGGTTGTAGGAATCCTCGTCAAAGGGTGGCCAGGTCTCCTGCTCCCAGACGAGAATCCTCGCCTTCCTCAGTCCTTCTTTTTTCAGCCAGAGACCCCCGGCGAGCGGCTCGTCCAACTCCTGGAAATGAGACATGAAGGCCTCCCGGTCCGGCACTTCCCGTGCTCCCTGCTGTGCCAGGGTACCGAGCCACTGTTCAAATTTGTTATTTTTAAAGTTGAAGTTCAGGCCTAGAACGTAGCTGTACAGCTTCTCGCGACAGCGGACATTTAGAAAGTGCGGGCGGCAATCTACCAGGTCTCTCATCAGGAAAAGCAGGTTATCCTCTATATCCCTGATCACCCGCACCCCGGCAGCAAACCCGCTGGGGGGAAGGACTGTCTGAACACCCAGGGCGCCCAGGCCAGCGAACAGTTCTTCTGTGGCCAGCCCCTTGGGCACCGAGAGACTGGCCGGCAACCCCCAGATGTGCTTTCCCGGCCCTTTTTCCCAGGCCCGGTAGAGGAACTCCGCCAGGGGGATCATCGTGCGCGAGGTGGCGACCTCGAAGAAGAAGGTACCGCTTAGGGCATCCCTCACGATGTAGTAGACGATGTGCTCCCTGCGGGATCTGCCAAGTGACTGCAAGTCTATCTCCAGCGGCTTCTCCTGATATTTCACCCTCCCGTCCTTCCGCACGTAAAGATGACGGGATACCGATACCAGCAACTGGTGTAATTGATTGGAATGCACGAGTTCCCATCGCATCGATATTTACTCCTCGTACAATAGATTTTGTAATCGTTAATCATCAAACCACTAAATAAATCCCAACAAGGATCAAAACTCCTTTCTCAAGCGACGCTTACATTTTACAATAAATGACGCTGTTTTGTTAGCGTGACATCCTCTTCATGACAAGACCCGGTTGCCCTGGTGAAAGCACAGCCAAGGGCCACCTGACGAGGGCAAATACTTGCGGCGTCAATATTTTATGCAAATTCAATAAATCGCATATTAAGTAGACATACATGTATACATTTTAGTATACTAATAAACAAGAAATACAGGGAGGGATTGAAATGCCAGCGACCATGAGGATTAGTCAAGGCTCCTGGAAATCGTTAAAAGAAATATCTGATTGCGCGGGCGAATCGATGCAGGCAATCCTCGATAAGGCTATCGAAATATATCGCCGGCAATGGTTCTTGGAACAAGCGAACAAAGCCTTTGCCGTTCTAAAAGAGAATCCAGATGCGTGGCGAGATGAAACCGAAGAGCGCATCCTGTGGGACGTTGCCATAAGAGATGGTTTAGAGGGTGACGATTAATGACTGAAAAACAACCATTATGTGGTGAAGTTTGGCTTGTGGATCTCAATCCTGTCCGTGGGCATGAACAGGCTGGCAAAAGGCCAGCCCTGGTAATTTCGGTTGACCTGTTTAATTGCGGGCCAGCAGAACTTGTGGTCATCCTGCCAATAACTACGAAGAACAAAGGCATACCCTTCCATGTGGAAATAACCCCACCAGAGGGTGGTTTAAATGAAAAAAGCCTCATAAAATGCGAAGATATCAGGTCTGTTGCCAAGGAAAGGTTGTCGTCGTTGTTGGGCACGGTTTCTCAAGCAACCATGGCAGAAATTCAAGATAGAGTACGGATACTGTTAAATCTTTGATGTACTTTCGCCACGAAATCCGTCGCGGGTTATTGCACGTTGGGGCGGCTGCCAGAGCGCAAGCTGTTGAGAGATTCGTCAGTGTCAACCACGTCTGGCCGCTTAAACGAGTAGACGCCTGTGCAACGCTGGTTATTTTCCAGAGCCCGGATGGGCCTGATCCCGGAGGCGATGACAGCGAATATTACCACGAAAACCCCGGAAATAATCAATAACAAGCCGATCCCTCTTCCTGGGCCCGTACCGATAATCCTTCCGACCGTAGGAACAAGCAATCCTCCCGTATTTAATAGCGGGTTAAAAACGTGGTCGGCCATGAACCAGGCAATACTGTAAGCAACAACATAACCCAGCTGTGATATTTAGAAGAAATGGCATTCCAACCTTCTGCCAAGTCTGTAAAGAAATGTTGGCTTTCATGAGCCTGCCGGACTGCCTGCAAATCTTTTTTAATAAACAGGACCGCGAGAATAGCAACCAGAAATGTCAATATATCAATGGTCAGGACTGTTTTGATGCTGGTTATGCTGAGCAAGAATCCCGCTATTATCGGAGAGAGCAAGTATTGTGAAGAGGATGACAGCTGCACCAGGCAGATTTGTATTATTATATTTCCAGGCCTTAGAAGATTAAGTATTAAGGCATGATCATTCAATGAGGGGGGAGCAAATTGTTAAGACAGCTTTGGTCGGGAGTGTTTAAGTGCAACGGTTGCGGGCGGGAATTAAAACAAGGAGATTTTATAGCGGTGATCGGGCATACTCCTACTTTGGGCATGGGTAGGTGCGACGCAGTTTTAAAAACTACCGGGGAGATATATTGCGACGCTTGTTTTAATAAGAGATGGCAGAGATCATCTACGGAGTGATCGGTTAGGCTTTGTCGCCGCTATTTGTTTGCGCATAAAAGGAGATCATTGGTAGAATGAGAGCAGGAACAACCTGAACTTCAGGAGGACCAATCCGCCGACCCGAAAGGAGTACCGATGAATATTCTATTTTGCGGGAAGAATTTTCCCGAAACGCAGCAACAACTGGCCAATTTACTGCCTGGTGACAAGCTGATCTTTTGCCAGGCAGAAGAATTGCCGCAGCAAATATCGGAGGCAGACGTTGTAGTGCCATTGGGAACGACAATCAGCAAGGATTTGATGTCGCTGGGAAGTTTCGGCCTGATCCAGCAATTCGGCGTCGGGCTGGAAACGGTGGACATTGAGGCGGCCACCCAAAACGGCATCTGGGTGGCCCGGATCCCCAGCGCAGAATCGGGCAATGCGGTATCGGTCGCCGAGCATGTCCTCTTGCTGATGCTCACGCTGTCCAGGCGCATGGCAGAGGCGCATCAGTCTTTGATCGACGGCCAGATCGGCGCCCCGATAGGCCAGGCTCTCGCCGGCAAGACCGTCTGCATCATCGGCCTGGGAGGAATAGGAAGGGCGCTCGCCAGGCGCCTCAGCACATTTGAGCTGAAGGTCGTGGCGGTAAACGACCATCCGGACAGCGATGTGCAGGACCTTCAGCTAGAACGAGTCTTTTCCGTTTCCGAATTGGGGGATGCCGTGTCTGAGGCCGAATACGTGGTGCTTTGCATCAACTACACCCCCGATCGTTATCATCTGTTCGGTGAGGCTGAACTGGCAGCAATGAAACCGGGGGCATTTCTGATCAATATAGCCCGGGGAGGGCTGCTCGACCATGATGCGCTGTTAAAAGCCCTGATCAGCAAACACGTGGCGGGGGCGGGGTTAGACGTATTCTGGGGAGAGCCCGTGGACCCGCAGCATCCTCTCTTTGCTCAGAATGTTGTGGCAACACCGCATATTGCCGGGGTCACCGATGTATCCTATAAAGGTATTGCCACTGCGTTTGCCAGTAACATTCGACGGTACGCCCGAGGAGAAACCCCATTATATCTGGCAAATTCTCCGGCCACGCCGAGGCGTCGTCCTTGCGGATAAATTTAAGCTTTGTCGGGCTCAGTGCAGGATGCTACACATCGTTCTAAAGGCTAAATGTGGTATAATTTAGATATTTAGAAAAACATGTTTCATAGCGATAGATCTTTGATGAGGGTGACAAATATGGTTTACAAGGGAATCGTCAAGGGGAGAACGATCGAACTGTCCGAAGAGCTTCCTTTTCCTGAAGGAGCGCAGGTGAAAGTATCTGTATCGCCTGTTCGGGCGCGTGAGGCTGAGACTGCCTTGAAATTTGCCGGGATGCTAAAGGATATGACCGATCAAGAGAATGCGCTATTCGAAGAGGCACTAAAAAAAGGCCTACTTTTGCAAGAAAGATAGACTTATGAAAAGAAGTTTGCTCGATACAGATATGCTTTCCTTTTACCTTAAAGGCGACTTAACAGTGAAGGAAAAATGCACTCAGTATCTCTACCAGTTTGGCCGGCTTGATTACAGCATTAAGAAAGGCAGGAGATCTTCATGGCAGCTCGTCTACTTGAGCCGATCGCGGTCAGGAACATGCGCCTGAGCAACCGCCTGGTCATGCCGCCCATGGCCACGGGCAGGGCACACCCGGACAGGGGCGTGAGCCCTGAAATGCTGGCCTACTACAAGGAGAAATCATCCGGCGGGTACATCGGGCTGGTGATCATCGAGCACAGCTATATCAGCGCCGATGGCAGGGCCCACGATCGCCAGTTGAGCGTGGCGGATGACTCAGTCATCCCCGGCCTGAAAGAATTGGCCGAGGTCATTCACGGCCAGGGATCCAAAACGGTGATGCAGATCAACCATGCCGGAAGCTCAGCCACCGAGAAAATTCTCGGTGCCAAACCGGTAGCGCCTTCGGCCGTCGATAACCCCCTGAGGGGTTCACCGCCCAGAGAGTTGGGAAGAGATGAAATTGCCGGGATAGTGTGCGATTTTGCAGCCGCTGCCGGGAGAGCCTGGGAGGCAGGCTTCGACGGAGTGGAACTGCATGCGGCGCACGGATTTCTTCTCAACCAGTTCTTCTCGCCCCTGACCAACCGCCGCCAGGACGAATACGGCGGGGATGTATTAAACCGGATCAGAATACACCTGGAGATCGTCAAGGCGATCAGGGAAACGGTGGGGCAGGAGTTCCCGATCCTGGTCCGGCTGGGCGCTGCCGATTACCGGGAGGGCGGCACCACGATCGACGACAGCATGGTGGCAGCCCGGGCTCTTGAAGCTGCCGGAGTGGACCTCTTGGACGTATCGGCCGGCTTTTGTGGGTTCCCCGAGACAGGCGAGCAGGGCTTTTTCGCTCCCCTGTCAGAGGCTATAAAGCGGGCAGTCAATATTCCCGTCATTCTGACCGGCGGTATCAGGGAGGCCGGGATTGCAGAACAACTGCTGCAGGACGGAAAGGCCGATCTGATCGGCGTGGGGCGGGCAATAATGTCAGACTCGCTCTGGGCCAAAAAGGCCGTGGAGAGCCTGCAGGGCAGGTAGCTGCCTCATTTTCTCCATTTAACATGTCAACATAAGGCAGAATTAATCATAATTGCCCCATACCCCCTTTTAAAATACAATTAGGTAAGAGCTATATGATTTGGATGTATGTTTAATGAGCGCGATTCTCAAAGAATTACAGGAGATCGTGCGCCGTCTGCCACCGGAGAACTGAAACTCCTGGTCGCATACGCACACGGCCTCGACGATACCCTTAACCCGGAGGAGATCGAGGATATAAAAGCCGGCAAGGCTGAGATTGCCCGGGGAGAGTGGGTAGACTGGGATGACCTCAAGAGGGAGCTCAACCTTTAGATGCTATTTTTCCGCTAATATCCTAAACTCCCGCCAACCAGCACGACGGTGAAATCCGTACTCATCGGCCTTTTTTTCAGCACCGAGTAAATACAGCAGATACGGCCCTTGCCGCTGCAGTCCATGCAGACCCCGGCGGTGGCGCAGGGGTTGGGTATTCCCAGCCGCTTGTTGTTCATCGGGCCGGCGTAGGTTCTGATCCGCTCGTAGGCAGCATCAATGTCGCTGCAGACTTTATTTACTCCGGCCACCACGATCACTTTTTTGGGGCCGAAGGAGAGCGCCGCTACCCGGTTGCCGTTCCCGTCCACGTTGACCAGGCAGCCGTCAAGGGTGACGGCGTTGGTGCTGGAGAGGAAGAGGTCGCAGACCAACTCTCTTCGCCTGACTGACTGTTTTTCCTCCGGCGACAGATCCGGCTGGCCGTGATCCAGGATCTCCGCGCCTTTTTCCCGGGCCTGGTCAGGAATGCCCAGTTCCTTGATCGTCGCCGATCCTCCGAGCCCGACGCTCATCCCCGGCACGACGAAATCGAGCACATACTGGGCCGCCTCATCCCGGCGGGGAAAATAAACCGCCTCAAAGCCGTTCTTCTTCAAAGCTTCGATCACCCGGCCGCCGATGGCGGCATCGTGCCATTCCGCTATGGTCATTATTGCTGCCTCCTTCAATCATCATTATGCTTATATATTCTAAACATATATTAGTTTCGACAAATTCCAACCGCCATCAAGGCGATTTTTTGTAGTTACCACCGGCAGGAGGAGTGCGGCTCTCTTTTGCTAACGCCGCCGGGCAAGCAGCCGCAGCACCTCCAGGTACAACCACACCAGGGTCACCATCAGGCCGAAAGCGGCATACCATTCCATATATTTTGGCTGCCCGGATTGGACGCCGCGCTCGATGACGTCGAAGTCCAGGATCAGGTTCAGCGATGCCACGCAGATGATCACCAGGCTGATGCCGATGCCGACGATCCCGCCGCCACTGAAGGCGGGGATCTGGATGTTGAAGAGTGACAGCACTATATCCACCACGTAGAAAAGCATCACTCCGCCAGTGGCCGCAGTCACCCCGATCCACAACCTTTTCGTGGCCCTGATGATTTTCCATCTATAGAGGAGAAACATCACTCCCATGATGCAGACCGTCACCAGCACCGCCTGCATGACTATGCCGTAGTATAATCCCTGAAAGCTGGCAGACAGTCCGCCCAGCGCCAATCCCTCGAACGCCGCATAGACTGGCGCCAGAAAGGGCGCCGTGTGTCTGGCAAATATTATCACCAGCGCCACGACCAGGCCGCCGATAAGCCCCACGGCCAGATATGATGCGATGGAATTCCCTTTAAAATAGAGATTCCAAGTCCATGCCGCGGCGATCACCAAGATGGCAAACAGCAGCATGGCCCGGTCGATCGTTCCCGCCAGGGTCATCCTCCCGGCCGCCGGAATGGGGTAGGCATCATCAAACGCCTTATTCAATAGGGGGTTGCTCATGCGCTTCACGCCCTTTCTGAGAGATGGAAGTTAGCCCTTGTAAACATTATCTCACAATCCGGACATTTACATAATAACACAGGGCAGACCTGATGCTGTTATCGCCAGGCAGCTAGCCCGGCTAATAAAGCACAGGTATATTCCGGGAGACGATAAACGCTCATGATCTTGCAGGATATTATCTGGTTGTGGAAAACCAGAATTGGCGGTAATATGGCCTAGAAACAAAGACTGCGGCAAACGCCGGCGGCAGGCGCCTGATCGCAGCCGGCGGACGATTTATCAAAGCGATCACAAAAGGCCATGATCATTTCGAGGTGAAGTTAGTGATAATTGGCGCCTTACTGATCCTGATATCGGCGACCGGGTTCGCCGTTTTGCCGTTGTTTGCCTTGCTCGCCTATGATGGCGGCGCCAATACGACCACCCTGCTATTGTTACGGTTTACGATTGCCACTGTCCTGCTGTTTATTTACTGCCTCATCCGGAAAGAAACCTGGAACCTATCGGCCCGGCAAATTCTGACGCTGTTTTTTATGGGCGGCATCCTGTACATGCTGCAGTCTCTCTTTTATCTTTCATCCATAAAGTACATGCCTGCCTCCCTTACGGCGCTGCTGTTCTACACCTACCCGGTGCTGGTCGCCATTCTCTCGTTTGCGGTAGAAAAAGAGGGGATAACAAAGCGGGTCATGCTATCAATTGTCTTGACCATGATCGGCATGGTGCTGGTGCTCGGTGTTTCCGGACGAATTAATACCGAGGGAGCGCTGCTGGCCTTTGGGGCAGCCCTAGTTTACGCAGGCTACATTATAATCGGAAATCGTACAGTTGCCCAAATTTCACCGGCGGTAACCAGTTTGCTGGTCTCGCTTTTTGCCTCCATCTCTTTTTTGATCATCGGGCTTGGCAATCGCAGCATGGCGCTGCCCATGACTTCTAAAGTCTGGCTGGCCGTAATGGGTGTCAGCGTTTTCTCCACCGTTGTAGCCATACTGGCATTCTTTGCGGGTTTAAAATTGATCGGCCCTACAAAGGCCTCCCTGTTAAGCACAGTGGAACCGGCCATTACAACAGCGGGCAGCATCTTGCTGTTCCGGCAGGGCTTTACCTGGATGCAGGCTGTGGGCGGGGTGATTATCCTAACGGGCGCTGTTTTGATCATTACCATCCGCAAAGAGCGCCTTCCATCCCCGGATGCCAATAAGGCGTTTGGTAACCATCTGCTGCTATGAAACATATTTTACAATAAGGCAGTCAGCCTGCCGGCTGGCGCGAACGCAAACAGGCAGTAACTGCAATTGTTCAGTCAGAGGAAGATCATGATGTTGGCAAATATCGAAAACGAGGCGGTAATCAGATCGCCGGAGAGCAGCGCAGATAGCGATCCCGGCCAAACGACTGCCACTGAGCCAGGGTGGGAAATATCCGAAGAGGCCTTTTATCCACCTCCCCCGGCTGAAAATAAAACTCCATATCTCCCGGACTGCGGGGAAAATACCAGGACCCGGTATCACGGGTATTATTGCAGGTCTCTGGCATATGTTTGCAATCAAAGAGATAATTCTGTATCGCTGGTGGAAATACCAACCGGACGCGCTATTCTTAATATACCCGTGGGGAATGGGCCTTATGGCATCGATATAAGCCCCGACCGGCAGTTTATATATGTGTCCAATATGTATGATGCGACTCTGTCGGTTATCTCTACCCGCAGCAATCAGGTAGTCCATACGATTGCTCTGAATATCCCATTTCTGGATTCCCGCCCCGCCGGAGTTAAGGTTTCGCCTGATGGAAAATTGATTTATGTGGCGAACTATCTGGGAAACAGCATATCTGTGCTTGACGCTGAGCATGAGCAGGTGCTGACCGGGATTCCTCTTCCGGAGAAATCGAATCCTTTGATAATGGATATCACGTCCGACGGCAGACTGGCCTTTATAACCTTAAACGAAGCCGACCAGATTGCCGTTGCCGACCTGCAGGCAAACCTGCCTGTGAAATATCTGGCTTGCGATCACTGGCCCGCCGGAATAACCGTTTCCGGTAAAAATTCCCTGGCGCTGACGGCAAGTTACAGCAATAATACCCTCAGCGTGATTAACACGGCCATAGCTGAAGCCTCGCCGATTACGATTGCCGTGAGCCGCAATCCTGTCGGCGTGATTTTCAGCCACTGTGGCCGTATCGCCTATGTCGGAAATTCAGGCGACAATACCGTGGGAATTGTGGATGTTTTTTCCCATCTGCAAACTAATACGATCAAGGTTGGCACTAGTCCGAAAGGACTGGCATTAACTGAGGACGATCAATTCCTTGTCGTATCCAATTTAGGAGAGAGTACGGTATCAATCATCAATACCGGATTGCACCGGGTTGTTGCCACGGCGCCTGTGGGCAATACGCCCGAATTCATTGCCATTCTTAATGAATGATTAATGAGAACGGCAAAGAAGCTATTCCTGCCGGCCAATAGAATTACAGGCCACAGGCCAATCATGTCGGGGGGAATTATTCCATGACGATAAATCGGGAAAATGATATGCCGCTGTGCCCGGCGGCCAATGAAAATGATTATTTAGAAAAACGTGGGGCGCTGGCTTATATTTGTAATTTTAATGATACTTTCGTATCACTGGTAGAGGTACCGGCCGGACGCAAGGTACTTGACATACCCCTCGGGTTTAGTCCGTATGATATCGATATAAGTCCCGACAGGGGGTACGCTTACGTATCAATTCCAAGCGAGGCAATCTTGTTGGAAATTTCCACCTGCAGCAATCGGGTCCTGCATGCAATTGATCTCAATACGCCTTCTTTCTCATCTTCCAAACCCTGCGGGGTTAAAGTTTCCTCTGACGGAAGTTTGATTTATGTAGCCAATAATGAAAGCCAAAATATATCGGTGGTGGATGCGAAACGCAAGCAGGTGGCGACTGTGATTCCGCTTGAGGATAAATCGTCTCCTGTGGAAATAGACATTACAGCCGATGGCGGGCTGGCCTTTGTAACGCTGTACGACCACGCCAGGGTTGCCGTTGTCGATCTTCAGGCAAACCTGACGATTAAATATATTAATGTCGGAAAAAATGCATTTGGCATAGCCGTTGCCAGAAAATATCCTCTTGCGCTGACGGCAAACGCCGATCCTGCCGGCGGTTCCGTCAGTGTTATCAACACCAGTATTGCAGAAGCTTCTCCGAATACGGTCGCTGTGGGGATTGAACCTAAGGACGTGGTCCTGAACCACTTTAAAGACATCGCCTATGTCAGCAATTGTACGGACGGTACTGTATCGGTTGTAGATATTTTTACTCACCGGCAATTGAGCATAATACCGGTCGGCAAGAAACCAAACTGGCTGGCATTGACTGCCGACGGAAGATTTTTAGTAGTTTCGAACGAAGGAAGCAATACGGCGTCAATTATTGATACCGCATTACTTCAGGTTGTTGCCACGGCAGATGCGGGCAAATGTCCAAAAGGTATTGCCATCCTGAGCTAAAGGCAAGACTGCTCCAGATTCATTTTAATCCGGCACTTCTGTTTTCATTTTATTCCCATTCAAGATTAATCATCAGCAAATCCGCACCGGCGATGGATTCAGGATGTGGAAACAGTCCTTTCCTCCCACCAGCCAAAGGCCACCTCGACAGTTATTGTTTTTTGTGATTCGGGCGCGTGAAGCAATATATAATACGTTCCTCCGGGAGGGATAATAATTTTTCCATAAGGTTCGGCAGATGCCGTTCCTCCCGCACCCACCATAAGGCTGTATATACTGACGCCTTTGAAGGGCCTGTCGTTAATAAACTCCCCAAAAGCCAGCTCGGCATGCGGGCATGGAGAGGGATTTACGGCTCCGTTTGAGTTTGCCACCAGGCGCGATATTAATACCTTACCTTGAGGCAATGCGTTCAGCCATGCTTCGGCCCGAAAATAGGTATCGGAATTATTGGACACGGAAGAGTAATTGATAAACAGGTTGACACCCGAATCCGGCGGGTTAAGCAACGCCGCCCATCCATCACAGCCTCCGCCAAGATCGGTCATCGGGGTATGGCCATAAAAATACCGCCCCAGAAATGCCTGATAATATCTGTAATCAAGGTTTATAACCTGCATATCCGGCTTGAAAATCGGCGGTACCCAACCGGTGGACGAGTTTGCCGGAGACTTGTTCAGTGTAAAATCAGCTTTGGTATCTTCCATATTCTTGTATAATGTCTCATCAGCAGCGTTTTTGCCATCCATCTGTGCCATATACCGGCTTTGGCCAGCGTATTCCTGCTCATGGTCGTTAATTATGGCATGTCTTTTTTCGCCATTCATCAAAGTAAAACTCCTTTTTTTAATTACGGCTGTTGCCGTCGCATACCATTTTATGTTCCTGCGCCAAATAAAGTATAAGAAAATAATAAAAATGGATTAAGACCTCTCTGCCTTCGGTGCCGGTGGTCTTTAAAAGACGCAGGAAATGTTTCATCAGGTTCTCGCCCGTGCCGATACGGACGATCTGGTCTGTATCGATAGCGCTGTCAGGATAGACCGGGTTATCGGCTATGCAATCGACGATGGCGTTGCTCTTGAGCCTGGTGATGAGCAGGACGCTCCTTGTCGTCCGGACATATTCTTTCTCACGCTGCTTCTAGCGTGTGATCTTCTTCAATCAGGCAGCGCCGCCTGTTGCTGTCTTGAAGGTATCTGGAACTGGATGGCGAAACAACCATAGACACGCCAATAGTATAGGCAGGGTGAAATGAGATGAATGTGATCATCGAGGGCCTTCCCTTGTCCGGCAAGACGACAAGGCTGATCGAGGCCTACTGTGATTTTGTCCGGCAGGGAGTGCCAACAGACAGCATCCTGGTGCTGGTGATGAATATCAGGGAAGCGAGGAAGTGGCGTGAAGCCATCGATATCGCTATCACTGGAAAACTGCAGATCCTTACCTATTGGGGTTTTATTCAAAAAGAGCTGGTCAGCTACTGGCACTGGGTTCTCCCGCAGCTGGGCGAGGGGAGGCGGCCCGTCAAGCCCACCTTTTTGAACGCCGAGGCCTCGCACTATCTGATGAACCTGATCGTAGAGAACAGACGGAGCCAGGGCGCATTCGACGACCTGGTCGCCACCTCGTCGCAGATAGCCCTGCAGATTCTGAACAACCTGAACCAGGCCGCCATCAACGGCACCGGGATCGACGAGGTGACCAGGCGCCTGCTCCTGACCTGCCCGGGAGAGGCTGAAAAGGAGCAGGCCCTGAAGGATGCCCGCGATCTGGCCGAGGACTTTCGCGGCCAGTGCCTGCAGGCGCGCTGCCTGGACTATTCCCTCTGCGTGGAACTCTTCGCGAAGCACGTCCTGACTGCTCCCGGCTATCAGGAAAGCCTGAAAAAGAGGTTCACGGCTCTGCTGGCAGATAATTTAGAAGAGGCGATTCCGGCGGAAACCGACCTCGTCAGCACCATGATCCCCTTCGTCAATTCGTGCCTGGCCTACGATCCCTCGGGCGGCCATACCCGGTCTTTCGGCGCCGACCCGGTCTATGCGAGGGAGTCGCTCTATCCCTCATGCCAGGTGGAAACGACGGCAGGCGCTTACGGCTGCAGCCAGGAGGCGGCGGAATTGTCCAGGGTCCTGAGCGCCAACATCGCAGACGGCGCCCACGAACAGATCAGATCTGCGGCGGTCAATGCATCCGGCATCGACAGCGAGTTCCGGGCGGAGATGATCTCGCAGGTGGCCCGCAGTGTGATCAGGCGGCTGAACGAGGGCACTGCTCCCGGAGATATCGCCGTGATCGCCCCGATCGTGGACAAGGTATTGGAGTATAACCTGATGCGGGACATCGCGGAGGCCGGCTATCAGGTGCAGAACATCTCACAGCGGCAGTACCTGGTCAACGAATCGTTTGCCCAGGTCATGGTCAGCATCGCCTCGTTCATCAGACCGGAGGAGGGCTGGATCTCCAACCGATCGACGCTTTCCCGGTGCTTTCAAGTAGTATTCGGCCTCGATCCGGTCAGGAGCAGCCTGTTGGCAGCTCACTGTCTGGCTGAAGGCCGGCTGCGCCTGCCGGACCTGGATGAGGCGGGGCTGAGGGAGCGCATCGGCTTCCAGGTTGGCGAGAGATTCGACTCCTTCAAGGGCTGGGTGCAACAGATATCCGCCATCAGACCCACGCCCGACAGCCTCTTTCAGAGCATTTTCACCGATATCCTGGCCCGGGTGATCGAAGACCCCGACGATATTGCGGCTACCAGACAGCTGATCGCCTCCTCGCTCAAGTTCAATGAGGCCTACCAACTGCTGCCCATCCTGCAGCGGGATTCTTTCGTAGGGCGCTTTCTGGACCTGATCTCCAAGGGCACCATAGCTGCCGAGAGATTGTTCGGCAAAGAACTTCAGGATGAGGCGGTCGTGCTGGCCACGCCCCTGGCCGTGATCAGGTCCGGGCTATCGTTCCCCTGCCAGTACTGGCTCGACTGCACCGATACGGGATGGTTTCTGAAAGACTTCCGGGAACTCAGCAACTCCGCCATCATGGGCAAGGACTGGGACGGCCGGTGGAACGACGCCATCGAGCAGCAGGTCCGGCTCGGCAACGCCGCCCGCACCATCTCCGGGCTGCTCTATCGCTGCCGGGGCAGCGTGACCCTCGTTGCCAGCGAATACAACAACATGGGACACCACCTTGACGGATCGCTGACTGATATCATCTACGAAAGCGTGGTGAGCCGGTGATGAGACTGCGTCCGGGACAGGTAGAAGTAGCCGGCTACTCCGGGGGCTACCTGGCCGTGCCCGCCGTGCCGGGAGCGGGCAAAACGACCTGCCTGGCATACCTGGCGGCCAGGCTGATCAGAGAACGCCCCGGCGAGAAGATCCTGGTCGTGACCGTCATGAACTCGGCGGTGGCCAATTTCAAGCACAAGATCTCCGGGTTCCTGAACGAGATGGGACTCCCTCCCAAGGGGTACGAGGTCAAGACCCTGCACTCCCTGGCCCTGCAGATCCTGAAAGAGAAGCCGGAATTCATGCTGGTGAATGAGGCTTTTGAGATCATCGACAACAATACCCGCACCAGCATCATCCGCCACCTGACGGAAGAATGGCTGTCGGGGAACGAGGACCGCTGGGTCGCCTTCATGAAGAAGGGCCGCCAGGAGGATCCCGTCTACCGGGGCCGGTGGAGAAAACGCATCGTCGATATGGTCCTGGTGACCACCAAGCGCATCAAACTGCATGGCATGAGCGAGAGAAGGATCCTGCGCCTCCGGGAGGCGGCGCAGGAAAAGCGCTTCGAGTTTCTCCTGTGGGTGCTGGAGATCATGGATGCCTACGAACGCCATAAGAAACAGGACGGGCAGGTAGACTTCGACGATCTGATCTACTTTGCCTACCGCATCCTATCGGAAGACAAGGGAGCGTTGGAATACTTCCAGAACCGCTGGACTTACATTTTCGAGGATGAGGCCCAGGATTCCACCCCGCTGCAGCAGAAGATCCTCTACCGGCTCTGCGGCAAGTATAAGAACCTGGTCCGGGTGGGGGACACCAACCAGGGCATCATGCGCTTCAGCGGCACCGACCCGGATATCTTCCGGAGATTCTGCAACCTGTCCAGGATCGAGAGGCAGCCGATCTGCGTTGCCAGCCGCAGCACACAGCAGATCATGAGCCTGGCCAACGACTTCATCGACTGGGTCAACAACCAGTACCCGGTCTTAGACTGCCGCAGCGCCCTCGAACCCCAGGCGATAGTGGGCGTTGACGATGCCGACCCGGTGGCCAACCCGGTGTCCAGAACTTTCGGCATAGAGACCCTGGCCTCGGCCGGGGACATTAACGATGAGTGCGCCCTGGTGGCAGAGAAGGCGTCATCTCTGGCGACGGAACACCCGGGCAAGACCATCGCCGTTCTGCTGTCGAGAAACGATTACGTCCAGTCGATCGGCAGATGCCTGCAGAATAAGGGCGTGGAAGTGGACTACCTGGGGAACACGGCCGACCTCGACCGCAATTTTCACCGCCTTGCGGACCTCTGGACCGTCGTCCGCTTTCTGTCGGCGCCCTACGAGCCGGAATACCTGCTCAAAATAGCCGAACTGCTGGCGCCGGACCTGGAAAACGACCGTGCTGCCGTAGGCAGGTTCCTCGATCAGATCAATCCGGAGGATCTGTTCTATCCGGTCGGAGGGGATTTCAACTGGAGCAAGCTGCCCGACGAACTCACGCCCGGCATGGTCACCGCCATCCAGCGGGCGGTAAAAACAGCCAGACGGTGGCTGGAGATGTCCCACCTGAGGCCCGATGAACTGGTGCTGCAGCTGGCCGCCGAACTGCATCTGGACGAGAACGAGCGCGACATCGCCAACAGCCTTTCCGCCCTGATCTCCCGCCACCTGCGGCAGTATCCCCAGGACGGGGTCCACGAGGTGGCCGGAGAGATCGAGAGCATGAACAGCCACCTCAAGTACATGGCCGAAGTCCTGCTGGACAGCAAGGGGTTCACCCCGCGGCCGGGCGTGGTGACGGTGTCGACCTACCACAAGGCCAAGGGGCTGGAGTGGGACATCGTGTTCATGGCCGGCCTGGCCAAGGATAATTTTTTGGAGCTGACCGGGGACAAGAGCATCAGCGAGATCGGTTACCTGCTGGAGGATTACAAAAACCCGACCGCCATCGCCTTCGCCCAGCTGGATATCCTGGGTGGCAAAAAGGTCTCCGGCGACCCGATCAGACAGGCCAAGATCATGGAGATCTGCGAAGACCTGCGATTGATGTATGTGGCTTTCACCAGGGCGCGGGAGCGCCTTTACATAGGCACCCATAAAACCATCAAATGGGGGGAGCGCGAAACAGCCCTCCCGCCCAGCAAGGTGTTCCGGTATCTGGCGGATTACATCGAAAGGAAGAGCAATGGATAACAGATCATTTTACTACAGTCAAAATGCGCTCTCCACATACAGCTCCTGCCAGCTCAAGTTCCGCCGGCGCTACATCGACGCCCTCTACTGGCCGCACCCGGCCAGCGACCAGCTGGAACTGGGCCAGAACTTTCATATCCTCTCCCAGCGATACTTCAGCACGGGGCAGTACGACTGCGACGGGCAGCTCCGCAGCTGGATGGACCTGCTGGCAGGCTATCGCCCGCTAACGGACGATCTGGTCTTTCTGCCCGAGCAGGAACTGCGCTACAAGGAGGATGGGCTGCGCCTGGTGGCCAAATACGACCTGCTGGTTTTATCCGATAGCGACCAGGTCTTCATCTACGACTGGAAGACGGAAGAGCGGCAGCTCACCCGCAGCTATCTGGAGAAAACCTTTCAGACCAGCGCCTACCGCTTCCTCATGGTCAAGGCGGGAAGTGTCTACTGGAAGCGGGCGCTGAAACCGTCCGACATCGTGATGGTCTACTGGAATCCGAGATTTCCGCAGGCCCCTGTGGCGCTGGGGTATAGCGAGGCGCAGTACGAGCGGGATGAGCGGCAGCTGCGCCAGGTCATCTCCGAGATCGAGGGGAAGGACCGAAACAGTTTCTGGCCGACCACCGAGGAGAGGGTCTGCCGCTCCTGCGAGTACGCCCCGCTCTGCGAGAAAGACACCTCCGCCTCCCCCGACTACCCGGAAGAGGATGATATCTCCCTGAGCTGGGACGATATCGAAGATGTTTGAGGTGCTGCCGATGAAGATCGCCATTCCGGAACAATGCGCCATCCCCGGGGAAATTCTCCGCCTGGTTGACGATAACCGCCTGCTGGCGACCATACTATGGAACCGCGGCTACAGAACGGCGGATGCCGTCCGCGAGTTCATCGACCCCCGGGCCTACATCCAGTCCGACCCGGCCGATCTCCCGGGCATTAAAAAAGCGGCCAGGATCATTGCCCGGGCCCTGCGCGATCAGGAGCAGATCTGCGTCTACGGGGACTATGACGTGGACGGAGTGACCGCCACTGCACTGCTCGTCAGGGCCCTGAGGTCAGCCGGCGGCAGGGTAAGCTACCACATACCCAACCGCTTCACCGAGGGCTACGGTCTCTCCGCCAATGTCATCCGGCAGATCGCCGCAGACGGGCGCCAACTGCTGGTAACCTGCGACTGCGGCATCAGCAACCACGAAGAGATAGCCCTGGCCAGAGACCTGGGAATGAAGGTCGTCGTGACGGACCACCATACGCCTACGGAAAAGCCCGTCCCGGCCGAGGCCTCCGTCAACCCGAAATTTCTCAAGCCGGAGCACCCGCTGTATAATCTGCCCGGCGTCGGGGTGGCGTACCTGCTCATCGGCGTCCTCTACAGCCATCTGGGGCTGGCAGTCGACCAGGACCTGCGGCAACTGCTGGCGCTGGGGATCGTGGCGGACGTGGTCCCCGTTACCAACGAAAATCGCTTCCTGCTGCAAAAAGGCCTGCAGGCGCTCAACTCGACCCGTATCTACCCCGGACTGAAGGCCCTGCTGGAGCTGTCCACCGCGGTCGAGGTGGACGAGGAGGTGATCGGCTTTCAGATAGCCCCCCGCCTCAACGCTCCCGGACGCCTGGCAGCGGCGGATCTCTGCGTCGAGCTGCTGCTGACGGAGGACCTGGAAGAGGCCCGCAGGATAGCCTGCGAGATCGACGGTCTCAATCAGCAGCGCCGCTTGCTGGTCGATTCCGTCATGGAGG
>JAHFCR010000103.1 GCA_023249405.1 Peptococcaceae bacterium
ATCCCAGAGTGAACACGCTGGCCGGCAACCTGATACACTATTCCTGCGGGCTGCAGCCGGGAGAGCGGGTGCTGATCGAGGCAATCGGACTGGAGGCGCCCCTGGTGACGGCGCTGATCGCAACGAGATGATTGCACGGCTGCAAGATGCGTTTGATCGGCAAAACACCTTCGTTTCCAACGCTTCTCACGAATTGAGGACGCCGATTGCCGTAATTCAAGGCTATGCCGGCATGCTAACGAGATGGGGAAGGAACCGGAAAGATATTCTCGAAGAATCGGTCGATGCGATCGTCAGCGAGACAGAGGGCATGACCAGATTGGTACAGTCATTGTTGCTGCTCGCCAAATGCGATCACGATCTCCAGCCAAAACTGCAAACCTTTCCACTTGATGAGCTGATCGCCGAAGTGGCCAGGGAGAGCCGGTTGCTTGCCCCAGATCGCCTCATTGACAACCATCATAATGATCCCACTCTGATCCAGGCAGACCGCAACATGATCAAGCAGATGCTGCGCGCTCTCATTGACAACAGCATTAATTTCACACCATCAAATGGAATGATAAATATAGACTTGACCAACGATCAAGATCGAGCAGCCATTGCCATCAAGGATACCGGTGCCGGTATTCCCAGCAATGAACTGGATTACATATTTGACAGGTTTTACTGCGTCGATAAGGCACGGACCAAAGAAAATGGTGGCTGCGGTTTGGGCCTGGCGATTGTCAAGAATATTATCGATTTACATAACGGTAAGATTTCTGTCGAGAGTGAGCCTGGCAGAGGAACCGCCTTCACCGTCACCCTTCCTTTAAATTCCCCCGATCCCCCCTCTCTTTAGCTACCCGGATACTATGCCTTTCGAAAACGCCTCCGGTTATATGCCATGGCCATCGGTGTTAACTTAATTATCGATTCTAATGGAATTTTAATGTAGCTCTAACCGCCCTTTAATTTTGCTCGGTTATCATTAAGCCGCGGCAACAACCAATAACGAAATGGGGGTTACCATGATTGCCGGAGCGAACGGCCTGATCCTGGCCCTCAGCCCGATCGAACGGCGAACATGCGCCGCCGTTCTGGCCGCCTTGGGTGCAAATGATCAGTAGATCGGGCTTTCTTCTGGGCTGAAGGCCTCCTCATTCTGGTAGCCGGCGGCCTGGTAGGAGTAATAATGGGCTCCGGCATCTGGGCGATGCCGGTCAAGGTGCTCACCGGGGTCTTCGATCCGCCACCGGAATCTCTCTCAATACCATGGGGCTGCTACCTGGCACTGTTGGCTGGAGCGGCCATAGCCTCCGTGGTGGTGGCTGTTCTCACAATGAAAAAGAGATTGCAGCAGCCGGTGATGGATGAACTCCGCGCTCTTTAATTGGGAGTCCGCTCAGGCCGCTCGTCTATTGCTCAAAAACACCGTTCCGGCTGCAATCTCATTACGTGCACGGGAGGAAATATCATGATCAATATCGTCAACATCCTTCTCCACCTAGATAAGTACTTGAACATGATCGTCCAGACATTTGGCGTCGGAACATACCTGGTGTTGTTTATGATCCTGTTCTGCGAAACAGGATTGGTAGTAATGCCTTTTCTACCGGGAGACTCTCTCCTATTTATGGTAGGGGCGCTCTCTGCCTCCGGTTTCTTAAATATAATCTCGCTGTTCTTTATTTTTGCTCTCGCAGCGATAGCCGGAGACTTCACGAACTACGCGATCGGTAAAGCATTCGGTTTGCAAATGCTCAATGCAAAAAATCAAAAACTGATCAGGAAGGAGCACATCATCAAGACTCAGTGCTTCTATGATCGATATGGCGCCATGGCCATCCTGATGGCCAGATTCTTGCCGATTATCAGAACAATTGCCCCCTTCCTGGCGGGGATAGGCAAGATGAAGTATCAAAAATTCATCTCTTACAATATCATCGGAGGGGTATTATGGACCGGATTGCTTTTATTAGGCGGGTATTTTTTTGGAACCCTGCCGGTGGTAAAGAATAATCTTTCTATCATTCTCTATGGCATCATCTTTGTTTCGATAATCCCGGCTGTAACCGCGTTGGCGCAGCAGAAGATTAAAACCCTACTGCACAACCACCATATACAAAATGATCAATTTAAAGGAGAGCAGAGATGAGCATACTACAAGCAATAGTTTACGGGATCATTCAGGGGATTGGAGAATTTCTGCCCATATCTAGTACCGCTCACATCATACTTGTTCCCTGGCTGTTGGGCTGGAAGGACCCTGGCGTGGTTTTCGACGTCGCCCTGCACCTGGGAACAGCGGCGGCAGTGATCTTGTTTTTCTTAAAGGACTGGATACGGTTGATCACCGCCGGTTTTTCCCAGCCCAGATCAGTAGATGGCAGATTGTTCTGGTTGCTGGTGCTGGCCACCATCCCAGGGGGTATTGCCGGTGTACTGCTGGATCAATATATGGAGATCTTCAGAAATCCCGCCCTGATCGGAGTCATGTTGATCGTGATGGGCGTGATCCTATACCTGGCAGACAAAATGGGGCGCAGTGACGCGGAGCTGGAAAGCATCGGCATGAGGAGGAGCATTCTCGTCGGCATCTCTCAGGCTCTGGCTATCATTCCAGGGGTGTCGCGGTCCGGGATCACCATGTCGACGGGGCGCATGCTGGGCATGACCAGGGAAGGAATCGCCAGGTTCACCTTCCTGATGTCCGCTCCCATAATTCTGGCGGATGGATTGTACCATGCAAAAGGAATCGGAAGCGTTCCGATCGATAGAATGCCCTTCATAGTGGCCGTGTTGACCTCGGCTATAGTCGGAGCCCTGAGTATCAAATTCTTGCTAGATTACTTGAAGCGCAGAGGGTTCGCCATCTTTGCCGTATACCGTCTGATCGTGGGAGCGATCGTCATCGCCATTTACTTTATCAAATAACAGGCAAATTCGATATGCGGGTGCCCCTTGAGTTCTATGCTCCAGCGCGCCCGGTAGAGAAGCGCAACATCTTCTGCCGCAAGCTGATCCGAAGAGACAATGGGGGGCACTATATCTGGACTTAAACCGACAACAGATGTCCGTCCAAAAGCTTAGTATCTGCCAGGTGCGCTGACCCGCCGCAGTAAGCGGCGACCAGATCGATCAACTCACTGGCAGCCTGGCGCAGATATTCCAGCGGGGTTGCAGAATTACCCTGAATGATAAAGATGCAGTCCCTGGTTTCAGTGGTCACCTTGGTCTTCTCGCACTGTTTGACATCCAGGCGGCAAAGGATCTCCCGCTCATCCATGTAAGCGTACTCACCGGGGGTGACTGGTTCGGGAGCTGTAGCTCCGAGAGGGATGAACAACTCGTTCCCGGTAGTGAGGTTGAAAGATACCCGGCCGTCAACATGGGACAGGTCATGAGCGCCGAGGGCCAGGGCGTATTTAAGAGAAATCAGGTTATAGGCATCCACCAGGGCATTGATTTGCATCAATCTTTTGCGTTCGGTCAAAAAATTATATAGATGCTGCGGGGCTGCGGGGCTGGGCTCCTGATCGCCGAAACGGTCATGGAGCAGGTCGAACGAATCAAGGATGCGCCTGCGGTCGGCATCGGTGTTGAGAATCCCCGGCGCCTCTGCCTTGATCAGCCTTTCCAGCGCCAGGTGTTTTCTCTTGACCGCCAGATTGCCGGCCACCACAAATAGAACCGGAATCTCCTCTTTTAGTTTGGGGTGCACATAGACAACCATCTTGCTCATCAGCTTCTTTTACGTAGATTTTTTAGTAGCGTATACAACAATTATGCCCTTCGCAGCGCGCAGAGTTCAACTGCCAGAATCACCGTTTCAGCTCATATAGCCTGTTATTGCCGGAACCGCCAGTACCCCATAGCTTGAGGCCGATGGCCAGTTCTTCGTGCTCCCTGGCGGCATCCTCCAAGGGGATTCCCTCGGTAACCGCCTGGATGGCCTGCAGCATCCCCCGTACCCCGGCAGTCGCCCCCTGAGGGTGGCCATGTATCCCTCCGCCGGCTCCCACAACCAGGTCCAGGCCGTGGTTGGCCACCAGCACCGGCACCAGGCCCGGGTGCATGCCCGCCGAAGGAGTGGGGAACACAGGCTTCAGATGGTGGAGGGGCGACTTGAGGGCCTGGCTGATCCGGATCTCCCGCTCCTTGAGGATAGTCACCTTGCCTAATGAACTCGGATAGACCACAATGTCCGCTCCGGCCAGACGCTGAATTTTGCCCAGCACCAGATGGCTGGACAGGCCGGAGTAGGGAGATTCGAACATGGTGCCGGCGAAAGCAGGATGCGAAAGAAGCGGCACGTTGATCTCCGGGTCTTCAGCCAGCATCTGCAGGGCGGCCGGACCCGTGGTGTGGGCGTTGACCATCAGGCTGTTGGCCCCTGCGGCAACGCACTGCCGCGCTTTCTGCCGCATCAGGTCTGGCCGGTCGGTAACGTTGACGGCATAGAGTACGGTCTTTCCGGTCTCCCCATACACCTCTTTAACTGCCGCCAAGGCTTTTGCCAGGCGGTCCTCAACCCGGCAGAAAGACGGATCGCCCAGCAGTTCGTCGTCCTTGACGATATCAATGCCACCCATCCCCAACTCATATACCAGTTCCCCCAGGTCCTGCGGCGACAAACCGGTGCACGGCTTGATCATCCCGAGCAGCAACGGGCGTTTGGGAACATCCAGCAGCTTGCGCAGCCCGTCTATACCGAATTTCGGGCCCTGGAATCCGGAGGTAAAAACTTCAGGAAACTCGATATCCAACAGCTTGATCTTGCCGGACATGGAGATGTTGCCCATCACGGTGGTCAGCAGTTCAGGGATCTGAGCGCCGATATTGGCAAAAGGGTAGGCAACCTGGAAAACGAAGCGGCGTTCCTTCTCCTCCGGCAATTCAAACTCGTAGGCAGGTATCTCATGGACAGCGATAACTCGTCCGACGCTACGCCTGCGCACTTCCGGCGTTTCCCGGGGCACCGGTATCCAGGTCCCGGTAGTCTGCTCAATGGCTATGGACCCGGCCCGGAGCAGGAGATCGTCCGTCTGCCCTTCTGCATAGTAGGTACACGTTACATACTGCCCTCTATCTATGCTTTCCGGCAGGACAAACATTATTGGATCGTACATTGTAATCCCCTCTCCACTATACTATTCTCATTTCTTACGTCAGTCCGGGGCCCTTCCCGGGTCTTCGGGTATCCGCCTAATATACTATATTAATTATATAAATATACTATGATATTATTATAAATGAGTCAATGGCGTAAATGAGATGATTCGGGTGAAAAAGCGGGCGGCTGTATTCAGTAAATCTTTCAAATTAGGAAGCCCGTCAGATATTGACACTGGAAATAAACTTTACTATTATAATATATAATACATATATTATTACTAGGATATGGGATATGATGGACGGCCAGCTTTGCTGACCAGACAACCGGAGGTGACTACCTTACTTTTTTTTAACTCGCAATTAATGCTCACGCTTCTTTAAATAGGGCTTGGCTTGTGCCAGGCCGCCCGGGTCACTGCTCAGATGATATCCGGGCGCGATCGGTTCTGGCTTGTTTCAGAGATGTCCATACCTCGTTTGAACCAAGTTTCGCTTTGTAAGCACGTTATGATGATTACCAGAACAGCATGGCCAGAAACAAGTAAATGGAAGGATGGCACCGGTGACGCTTAATCTTGACAATGCAGAAGTAGAAATCAGGGAAAGCCGCCTGGGCTCGATCACAGGCTACTGTGGTACAGCCGGTGATCTCTGCCGCCAGTCCAAGAGCGGTAATCTGGGTGAGCAGGAGCGTTCCTTTTCTCAATGCACTTCCTGCAGTTCGGTCACAGCGATCTGCCAGTTGAGCATGATCCAGGACGCCGCAGTGGTAAATCATGCGCCCCTGGGTTGTGCCGGAGATTTTTGCGAGTTCAATTTTTGCAATCGTTCCGGGCAGGTCAAGCGAGGTCTGCGCCTGAAAAACGCCAACCTCATCAGTTCCAATTTAAGGGAGGAAGAGGTCATCTATGGAGGCGCAGCCAAGCTGGAAGAGGCTGTCAGGGAGGCCAAAGAACGGTTTCATCCGAAGGTTATTTTCATTACCGCCTCCTGCGCCTCAGGGATCATCGGAGACGATCTCCAGGGTCTGTCAGAACAGTTATCAGAGGTACTGGGGCTGCCGGTAATTCCGGTGTTCTGTGAGGGATTCCGATCAAAGGTGTGGGCAACAGGATTCGATGCGGCCTTTCATGCCATTCTGAGCAGGGTAGTAAAACCGGCGCGGCAAAAACAACCCGATCTGATCAACGTCATCAATTTCTGGGGTGAAGATATTTTCAGCGACCTGTTTGGGAAAATTGGTCTGAAGGCCAACTATGTCGTACCCTTCTCCACTGTAGATCAGCTGGAACGCTTGTCGGAGGCGGCAGCAACCGTCCAGGTCTGCTCCACCCTGGGCACCTACCTGGCCGCCGGCCTGGAGCAGCAGTTTGGCGTGCCCGAGGTCAAGGCTCCCCCGCCGTATGGAATATCCGGGACTGATGCCTGGCTCCGGGAATTGGGACGGATTGTAGGCCGGGTGCCACAGGTGGAGCAGTTGATCGCTGACTCCAGAGCGTCCATCGCTCCCGAACTCGATGAACTGCGACAAACGTTGAAGGGCCGCACTGTCTTCATCAGCGCCGGGGCAGTGCACGGACACAGCATCATCTGTCTCCTGAAGGAACTCAGACTGCACGTGCTCGGCGGTTGCGTCTGGCACCACGACCAGTGGTTTGACAACAAAGATGCCCGGGCCGATAGCCTCGACCACCTGATCAGCCAATACGGCGACGTGGATTTTGGCATCTGCAACAAACAGAACTTCGAGCTGGTCAACCTGCTCAACCGGCTGCGGCCCGACCTCTTTATCGTCAGGCATCACGGCATGGCAGTCTGGGGAGGCAAGCTGGGTATTCCCACTTTTCTGATCGGGGATGAACATTTCGGGTTGGGATACCAGGGACTGCTCAATTACGGGAGAAAGATCGCTGATACACTGTCCAATCCTGCCCTGGTCAAAAATCTGGCTGAGCATACCAAATTGCCTTATACAAATTGGTGGCTCAATCAGGAGCCCTATTCCTTTCTTAGAAACAGAGACACACTATCCAAGGGAGAGCACGCCTCCGCGAGCAATTTCCCCAAGGGAGGGGAGCAGTGATGACAGTAGTGGAACAACCCAGGCATTTCTGCGCCCTGGGAGCGCAGCAGACAGTGCTGGCCATCGAGCGGGCGATCCCGATCCTGCATGCCGGACCAGGCTGCAGCTCCAAGCTATTTGGCGGAATGAGCTTCGGCGCCGGCTACCAGGGGTCCGGCTATGCCGGCGGCAGCGCCGTGCCCTGCACCAATACCGGCGAACAGGAGGTCGTCTTTGGTGGAGAAGAACGGCTGAACCAGGTGATTGCCGGGGCGCTGAAGGTGATGGACGGCGATCTGTTCGTAGTCCTGACCGGATGCACCGCAGAGATCGTCGGGGACGACGTGGCTCAGGTAGTCAGCGAGTACCGTTCCCAGGGGTTGCCCATCGTGCATGCTGCAACTGGGGGCTTCAAGGGCACTTCCTTCCAGGGGCACGAACTGGTGGCGCAGGCAATTATCGACCAGCTTCTCGAACCGGCGCCATCCATTGTCAAGGGCCTGGTCAACGTATGGTCGGTGGTGC
>JAHFCR010000043.1 GCA_023249405.1 Peptococcaceae bacterium
ACCACGATCCATCCCGAAGCCGGCGTATTTACCTACTATGCGGCCGTGGACTCCTTTGAGACCGTAAGCACGGCGGTAACAGCCCCGGGCGCCAACGTCTACATCAACAATTCCCGCAGTGCCGGCAGGACCTACCAGGCAGGCAGCATCGACTCCCAGAAGGGGATCATCCGCATCGTCGTTCAGAGCGGCGCCTGTGAACCCCTGATCTACTACGTCCACGTCGTCACCACAGCTGTGGTCACCGCCATGATCGAGGCCCTGCCCGCCAACGTCACCGTCGACGACGAGGCGGCGGTCACCGCTGCCCACAGCGCCTTCGACGCCCTGAGCGAGGGCCAGCAGGCGGAGATTTCCGAAGCAAATAGAGCCAAGCTCGAAAGTGTCTGGAGTGAATACTCGGCGGCAAGCATCGCCAGAGTGAAAAGCCTGATCGCCGCCATCGGCGAGGTTACCCTCGCCAGCGGCGACAGGATCGCCGCCGCCCGCAGCGCCTACAACCGCCTGACTGCCGACCAGAAAGCTGGCGTAGACACCTACGGCGCCCTGGCCGCTGCAGAGGTGCAGTATCTCGAGGCGCTGATCGACGCCATCGACCTTAAAAACATCAGCGCCGCTACCGCCGCCGCAGTTGATGCGGCAACGGCGGCCTATGACGCCCTGAACGATGATGAAAAGGCCACCATCAGCCAGGACGGCTATGATGCCAAACTGGCGACGGCGCAGAATGTGTACCCCGTGTTGGCAGTGATCACCCTCATCGACGGCCTTCCCGCCGCCAACAGCAACAGCCAGGTCCTGCTGGCAGCCGCCGAGGCCATCGAGGACGCCAATTACGCCTACGAAGTTCTGACGGCGCAGCAGAAAACCATGCTGGGGAATAACACAGCCAGGCTGAATGCGGTTTACAGCGCCTACCGGATAGCAAACGATGAGTCCCTGATCGCCCTGATCAAGGACCCGGTCAACCTGCTGGCCAGGGACGCGGTCGCCGCCGCACAAGTGGCCTACGACAAGCTGACGATCGCAGAGCAGGCGAGGATCGACAGCGATACCAACTATAAATTATCCAAGGCATCCGATATCATCGTTCAGCTTACGGCCTATCAGAGCAAGGCCCTGACCCTGCTGAACAATTACCCCGATCGGAGCAAGTACAGCGGCGACAATGCGGCCGCCCTGGCGGCAGCTCTTGCCGCCGGCGTCGCCGCCATCAACGCCGCCTGTGACAAAGACGGGATCAATGCGGCGCTGGCTGCGGCCGAGGCGAGCGCCGACGCCGTGCCGACCGATGCGCAGGCGCCTCCGTTCTCCGGCGCCACCCTGAGCGCCCTGGCTCTCAGCAGCGGCACGCTCAGCCCGGCCTTCGCCTCCGCGACCACCGGCTACACCGCCTCGGTGGAGAACAGCGCGGGCAGCATCACCGTCACCCCGACCGCCAGCGAGAGCCACGCCGCTATCACCGTCAACGGGGCGCCGGTAACCAGCGGATCGGCCTCCGGCCCGATCACCCTGAACGTGGGGAGCAACACCGTCACCGTCCAGGTCATCGCCCAGGACGGCATCACCACCCAGACCTACACCGTCACCGTGACCAGGGCGGCAGTGGCATCCAGCGACGCCACGCTGAGCGCCCTCTTCCTCAGCAGCGGCACGCTCAGCCCGGCCTTCGCCTCCACGACCGCTGGCTACACCGCCTCGGTGGGGAACAGCACGGGCAGCATCACCGTCACCCCGACGGCCAGCAATACAAATGCCACCATCACCGTCAACGGCACGCCAGTAACCAGCGGATCGGCCTCCGGCCCGATCACCCTGAACGTGGGGAGCAACACCGTCACCGTCCTGGTCACCGCTAAGGACGGCACGACCACCAAGACTTACACCGTCACGGTCACCAGGGCGGAGGCCTCCAGTCCCAGCCCCGGCGGCGGTGGCGGTCCATCAACCCCTTCAGCCGTGACCAGCACCACCGGCAGCGCCACCGTGACCCCGTCCGCCGGCGGCGCCGTCAGCCTGGGCAACGATGCCACCGTCAAGATCCCATCCGGCGCCCTGAACGGGACCTCCGGGGTGACCGTCAGTGTCCAGAAACTGGACAGCCCCCCGGCCGCTCCGTCCGGCTTCACGTTTCTGGGCACAGCCTACGAGTTCAGCGTGGGCGGACAGGAGAGCTACGACTTCAGCAAGCCGGTCACCCTGACCTTCACCTTCGACCCGGCGAGCCTGGCCCCCGGCCAGACCCCGTCCGTGTACTACTACAACCAGGGCAAGGATGAGTGGGTCAACCTGGGAGGAACCGTCTCCGGCCACACCGTCACCGTCACCGTAGACCACTTCACCAAGTACGCCGTCCTGGCCAGGGCAGCCAAGGAAGCGGAGGGGCAAACAGCGCCGACCCAGGTTCCGGCGCAAACCTTCTCCGACGTCCCCGCCTCCTACTGGGCGAGCGCAGTCATCACCGAACTGAGCGGCAGGGGCATCTTCACCGGCTACCCGGACGGCACATTCAAACCGGACAGCAGCATCACCCGGGCCGAGTTCGCCACCCTGCTGGTCAAAGCCCTGGGCCTGCCGGCAGCCGTATCCCCGGTCGAGTTCAAGGACGTGCCCGCAGATGCCTGGTTCCACGCCTCCGTGGAGAGCGCCGTCTACGCCGGCCTGGCTGGCGGCCTGGGAGACGGCGCCTTCGCCCCGAACGCCCCGATCACCCGGGAGCAGATGGCCGTGATCACCGTCAAGGCCCTGGAGAACGCCGGCTGCGCCACCTCCGCCGATACCCGGGCCCTGGACGGCTTCAGCGACCGGAGCAGCGTCGATGGCTGGGCGCTGCAGGACCTGGCCAAGGCGGTCAACACCGGACTGGTGCACGGGACGAGCGACACGGCCATAGCGCCCCTGGAGCACGCCACCCGGGCACAGGCTGCTTCCATGATCGAGACGCTGCTCAAGCTGGCCGGGAAGCTGTAAGAGCCTCCCTGCCAGGCAAAACGACAGGGCATGGCCGGGAGTTCGATGCTTCTGGCCATGCCCTTATTCCATGCGCCGGCAGGGAGAAACAGGGAGCGCCGAATCAGGCCGCGGACACTAAGATACAAGAGAGGACTGACGAATTTCTACAAATTATCCTAAAAAAGTACTTTGTTTGTAATATAGGTTAATAAAAATAATAATAATAAGAATTTCCTTAAAAAGTAGATTGTTGGCAGGAATACAGAAAATGATGGCGAAGATATTACAATAATATGGAACGCGAAGGTTCCTTATGATGGCAGAAACAACCGCATAGCGCTTCACAACAGCGCCACGAAGGCTGCTTCATCGACGAGGTAGCATGGTGGTGTTTTTGTTTTCCCTGGAAAGGTGGTGTCAGCCATGAGCATGTTTTATCCGTAACCTGCCGTTCAGCATGATACGAGCGCTACTCATGCAACGACTGCCGGTAGAATTCATCACACCCCGGACTCCACAGATCCAGAATCCATCAAACCCCATTCTATAAAAAGACTGAAGCCAGCTACAGCGGCGTGAATGAGGGCGCTTGGCATCAGGAAATATGCAGTCCGGACCGGAAGTTTGGCCTGATGAACGGCGCCGGGAAGAGGAATGACCGGGATTGCCGGAAGCAAGTGACAGGATGTCTCAGGTATCCGAAATCAAAAAAATAAAAGGAGTGCAGGCTAGTTATGATGAAGCGTAATAAAGTGCTCAGTTGGATAGTGGCCCTGTGCATGACCCTGTCCCTGTACGTGTCGTTGCTGCCGGTTGCGCCAGCGGAGGCCGGAACATATAGCGGCAAGATCGTGTTGCTCTACACCGCCAACGTCCGCGGCGATATCGACCTCTATCCCGCCATCGCGCAGGCGAAAGCGAATTACGCGTCTGAGGGCGCGGACGTGATTCTGGTGGATGCCGGCAACTTCCTGCAGGGGACGCAATACTCCGCCTATCACAACGGCGAGTCAATCGTCCCGCTGCTGGACGAGGCCGGCTATGACGAAGTCGCCCTCGGTACCCATGACTTCGATTTCGGCAACGGCGACGTGGGCTCCCCCTGGCACCCAAGTGATTACGAGAATTATCCCAGCCTCGGCGACATGTTCGGCAGTACAAGCACAACGGTCAAGGCGGTCGCCGCCAATATCAGCGGCACCAATGATACGCTGAGCGATTACTATGCAAACAGGACCGTTACGAAGGGCGGCCTAGGCGTCGGCATCTTCGGCCTGACCGATGCCAACACTGTCAATCAGGTCAACGAGGACAACCTGTCCGGCCTGACCTTCTCCTCCAGCTACAGCAGCATTGCAGATGATCAGGTGTACGACGAGCTGGCCGGCTGCGACATCACCGTCTGCCTGGCCAATGCCCCAAGCGTTTCCAGCGATGCGACGGTCACCATCGACGTCGGCTCTGGGGACGGCTTTACCTGCGGAGCGTATGCGATCGACGAGAATAGCCTGGCCGTGGCAGCACTAAGCGTGACGCTCCCTGACAGCGGCACCACGTATACTACGGTTGCTGGCGATGTCTCTGCGGTCAAGAGCACCGTTGCCGCGGACCCGAACTCGATTGGCGTCGCACATTCCACAGTCATGCTGGATGGGCTGAACGCCGACAACCGCGGCGGCGAGACCAACACCGGCGACCTGGTCACCGACGCCCTGCTGTGGTATGCCAAGTCCTCCGGTGCAGTTGATACGCAAGTGTATGACAACAGTCACATCTTAGCCCTGTACAACGGCGGCAATCTGCGCAGTTTTCTGAACCAGGGAGACGTCACCTACTATGACCTGCGGAGAGTGCTGCCCTATCCCAACAAGGTGGCCGTCGTCTACATGACCGGCGCCCAATTGAAAGAGCAACTGGAGGCCTGCAGCCAGGGACTGCCAGACATGCCATACACCTCCTCCAGGGCCGCTCTCTGCGCCTCCTTCATGCAGGCGTCCGGCATCAATTACACGGTTGACACCACCATGGCTTATGACGCCGGAGCTCTCTATGGAAGCGGACCCTGGTACAAGGCTGCCTCGATCCAGCGCGTGACGATCAACAGCGTCAACGGCCAGCCGTTCCATGCAACCGCCACCTACGCGGTCGTGACCAGTGACATGAATGCCGCCGGCATGGACGCAGGCTATGTGTTTGCGGCTGCGCCCAGCACGGTGACCAGCGAAAACTGCTATCAGGCGGTCATGGATTACATTCAGAGTCAGCTCGGCGGAACCATTGGCAGCGCATATGCAACCCCCGCCGGCCAGATTACGATCGTCCCGTAATCCCCCGGCGGCAGCCCGGGGCGGAGCATAGCGCCGGGGCCGCCGCCAGCTATGGGGATGCGGAGCGTAAACAGCAGAGGGAGGGCCGCTCATCCGAGCGGCCCTCCCTCTGCATCCGGAGAAACAGGCTAGAGACGAAAAAAATTCGGGCCATACCGGACAGGGTGCGCATACCATGGCAGCGGACCACGATGCCCGCGTCTCTAAGCATTGCTAATATTGTTAGAGTAATGCATAAAAATAAAATATTTAAAAAATTTTTCTGAAAAAGTACTTATTTGGCAGGAAAACAGAAAATGATGGCGAAGAAAATATGACAGTAACCCGGAACCTGAAGATTCCTTATTAAGGCAGAAACAACCGCATAGTGTTTTACAACCAAGCCACGCAGGCTGCTTCGTCAATGAGGTAGCAGGGTGGCCTTTTTTATTTTCCCTGCAAAGGTGGTGTCAGACAGCGGTATGTTTCATCCATAACCTGCCCGGCATGGCGATCGTCTTTCCGATGTCTGCTCTTTTTTAGCCGTGTGTGAGGGGCGTTGGCCAAGGGAGCATGCAGGGCACAGGCGCCGGGCAGCCTGTTGTGGCATTATTTTGATACGAGGAGGAGAGATCTGTGAATAAGAAGGCTTTTGGTATATTGCTTGTGCTATTGGCGCTGCTGCTGTTGAATGTTCCCAGCAGAGCCTCTGCCGACGTTCCCGTCACCAGAACGAGGATCGCCGGCGGAGGCCTGTTCTCCCTCGCCCTGCAGAGCGACGGCACGGTGAGGGCCTGGGGGTCTGACACTCAAAAGCAGTGCGACGTCCCGACCGACCTGACCAACGCAGTGGCCGTCGCCGCCGGAGTCACTCACTGCCTCGCCCTGCAGAGCGACGGCACGGTGAGGGCCTGGGGAGACGACACCTACAATAAATGTGACGTTCCGACCGACCTGACCAACGTGGTAGCCGTCGCCGCCGGAAAATTCCACTCCCTCGCCCTGCAGAGCGACGGCACGGTGGTGGCCTGGGGGCGGGTCCAACAACAGCAGTGCGCCGTCCCGACCGGCCTGACTGGCGTGAAGGCCGTCGCCGCCGGACTCTACCACTCCCTGGCCCTGCAGAGCGACGGCACGGTGGTGGCCTGGGGGTCTTCCACAACCGCGTATCCCGTCCCGACCGGCCTGACCAACGTGGTAGCCGTCGCCGCCAGAAACAATAACTCCCTCGCCCTGAAGAGCGACGGCACGGTGGTGGAGTGGGGGTCTACCACATCCACGTATCCCGTCCCCTCAGATCTGGCCAACGTGGTGGCCATCGCCGCCGGAGACAGCCACTCCCTGGCCCTGCAGAGCGACGGCACGGTGAGGGCCTGGGGGGATGACACCTCCGGCCAGTGCGACGTCCCGACCGACCTGACTGGCGTGGTGGCCATCGCCGCCGGACAATTCCACTCCCTCGCCTTGAAGAGCGACGGCACGGTGGTGGCCTGGGGGGGTACCAGCGTCGGCAGCTACGGCCTGACCACCGTCCCGTCCGGCCTCAATCTGGCCAACCTGCTGACCGGCCTAACCCTGAGCCAGGGCAGCCTGTCCCCGGGCTTCGACTCCGGCGTCTTCGCCTACACGGCCTCGGTGGACAACAGCGTCTCCAGCATCGACGTCACCCCCACCGCTGTCTCCGACAGCGTCTATGTCGGCGGCACGGCGGCGGTGAGCGGGGAGGCCTTCAGCGTGCCCCTCGCCGTGGGGGACAACACCATCACCATCGTTGCCAGCACGGCAGACGGCCTGACCAAGACCTACACCGTCACCGTGACCAGGGCGGAGGCGACCCTGTCCAGCGACGCCACCCTGAGCGCCCTGGCTCTCAGCAGCGGCACGCTCAGCCCGGCCTTCGCCTCCACGACCACCGGCTACACTGACTCGGTGGATAACAGCACGGGCAGCATCACCGTCACCCCGACGTCCAATGAGAGCCACGCCAGCATCGCCGTCAACAACACGCCGGTGACCAGCGGCTCGGCCTCCCAGGCGGTCACCCTGAACGTGGGAAGCAACACCGTCACCGTCCTGGTCACCGCCCAGGACAACAGCACCAAGACCTACACCGTCACCGTGACCCGGCCGGCGGCTCCGGCCGAGGCGCCGGTGATCACCCCGGGCAACGGCAGCTATGACATCCCAAAGAGCATCAACGTGAGCATCAGCGCCAACCTGGGGGTGGACCAGGCGGTCTATTACACCACGAACGGTAGTGATCCTACAGTGGCCGGCAGCGTCTACTACACGGGACCCTTCAGCCTCTCCCTGGGCCAGGGAACGACCACGGTGCAGGCGGCGGTCTACGACTCCGGCAGCGGAGTCTGGAGCGGAGTGGGTTCAGCCGTGTTTACGGTCAATGCTATTTACGTTCACGTCACCGGCGTCTCCCTGAACAAGGACAATCTCGCCCTGACCGTCGGCGGCAGTGAGACCCTGACTGCCACGATCGCCCCGGATAACGCCACCAACCCGAACGGCACCTGGTCATCCAACAAAGAATCCGTGGCCACGGTAGACTCAACCGGCAAGGTGACAGCGGTTGCTCCCGGCAGCGCCACCATCACCGTCACCACGGTTGACGGCGGCAAGACGGACACCTGCGACGTCAACGTGCAGGCGGCCACCGTACCGGTTACCGTAACCTCGGTTGTTCATATCCCGGATGTCAAGGTAAACAACGGGACGAGCCTCGCCAACGTGTCCCTGCCCGTGAAAGCAACCGTCAACCTGAGCGACGGAGCCACTGCCAGCGTATCCGTGACCTGGGATAACGGCGCTCTGAGCTATGATGGCAAAACCGCCGGAACATACTTCTTCAGCGGTACAATAGGGGGCCTGCTGTCCAACGTCACCAACCCGGACAACGTCAAGGCCAGCATGCAGGTGACAGTACTGCAGCAGGAACAGCCAACTACGGTAACGGGCGGCACAACTGAAATTCCAGTGACCGCCGGCCAGCCTCAGAGCGTCCAGGTACCTCAAGGCGTGACGCCGCCGCCGATCACGAGTCATGTTACAACCACTGAGACTGGACAGAAGCAGACCACCCTGCCACTGTTCAACGCCAGCATTCAGCAGACCATCCAGAATACTACACAGACGGTGCTGATGCAGATTCCCGATCAGACGACCGCGACTGGCAGTGCATTCTGGAACGGCCAGATTCAGATGCCGCATGTGGTGTCATCCAGCAGCGTGACCGCCCCGGGCTCGTCAACCGTCAACCTGGTGCTGCAACTGGGAGATTCCGATCAGCAGCTGAATTTTGATAAAGCCGTGCGGATCCTGCTGCCGGGCATGGCCGGCAATTCCATCGGCTACACAGAGGGCAACGGCGATGTGATCCCGATTACCTACCTGTTGAGCGCCGATACCCAGCAGGCCGCCGATAAGGCGTTCTTTAGCGACCATCCGGTGGCCAGCGCCGGCTACGTAAACGTCAACAACGATCTGGCAGTCTGGACGTCACACTTCTGCAAGCTGGTGGTATACAGCGTGTCAAGCAGCCCCGCCCCGAGCAGCGGCGGAGGCGGAGGTGGCGGCATCACCGCCCCCGGCGTCCAGACCTCCGACGCCACTTCCGTCACCGACACCACCGCCAATCTGACCGGCAGCGTCACCTCCGACGGTGGAACCAGCATTACCGCCTACGGCTTCCTGTGGGGCGTCGATCAGAACAACCTGGATCAGAAACAGCAGGCGGGAACGGACAACCACAGCGGCTCCTTCCAGGCCGGCCTCAGCGGCCTGAAACCGGAGACCACCTACTACTTCAAGGCCTACGCCACCAACTCCAAGAGCACGACCCAGGGCGGTCTGAAGCAGTTCACCACCCCCAAGGCGGGAGCACAGCAGCCACAGCCGCCAACCCAGCCGGGCGCCGGAACCACCTTCACCGATGTATCCGCATCCCACTGGGCGCATGATGCGATCACCCGGTTGAGCACGCTGGGCATCCTCGGCGGCTACCCTGACGGCAACTTCAGGCCGGATAGCCAGATCACCAGGGCGGAACTGGTTTCCATCATGGACAAGGCCCTGAAGCTGTCAGCCGCGCCCGCCGGGACGGGCACCCGCCCTGCAACACCGGGCTTCAGCGATGTCTCCTCCGGGGACTGGTTCTACGGAGCTGTGGAACGGGCCGCCCAGGCCGGCATCGTCAAGGGCTCCGGTAGCGTCTTCAGCCCGAACGACCCGATCACCAGGGAGCAGTTGGCCTGCATCCTGGTCAACGCATTAGGAAAGCAGGACGAGGCTCAGGCCGGCATGAGCGGCAAGACCGGTTTCACGGATGACGCCGGGATCTCCGGCTGGGCAAGGGGCTTCGTGGCAGCGGCGTCCAAGGACGGCCTGATCAGGGGCTATCAGGAAGACAACAGTTTCAGGCCGCAGCACAGCGCCACCAGGGCGGAGGCCTGCGCCATGATCGTCAACCTGCTCAATGCAACGAAGTAGTTCGTCAGCAGTATTATCCGACAGAACAATATAGAGAAGATCAAGTTCAGGCGGCTCCGTTGTTTTCCGGAGCCGCCTGATTCTGTTGGGAAGCATATTTCGTTCCCCTACCCTATCAGTAGTATCGCCCGATTTTGCTCAAATGCCCCTGTATCGCCGCTATGAAGTGCTGGGCAAAGCCCTGGCCAAGGTAATGCAGCCGATTGAGCCTATCGCCTGTACTCTCGACGAAGTGCAGATAGATAAATTAAGCGAGATCAGCTTTCTCTATGATGTTCTGGCGAGGCAAAAAACTGTAGATTATCAGCTTTAAAGAAACGTTATCTGGAGAAAACGATTCAATCGAGGCCAGGCAAAACTCAGCGGAGGTAAGTTTCAACTCCAACCAGATGTTAAGGAACACCTTAAAAGGCCAGAAGCGTATCGAAGCCAGGCTAGATCGATCTTATCCCTTCCAGATAAACCATGCTTCCATCCTGTTGCTTAATGTTTTACCAGATTTTCTTTCTCCCTCACCTCGGGGCCCTGTGGATAGGGCACTCCATCTGAAGGTCAATATCAATAAAAGCGCTGCTGGCCGGGGCCAGGCGCCCCTCCTATCAGATTCCATAACCAGCGCTGGATAGTATAATAGCAGGTGAGATAGCGGGGTTTTTAATCACCATCAAGACAGGGTTCGCAGTATATGGTATAATATTACAATGACAAGGAGGTATAGTCGATGAGTGTTGAAGCAAACCAGACGACACAAGTTCAGCTTGACACCGAAGGCATGATTAAGCTCTGTAAGCAATTTGGCGTTCAGGAGCTTTCGCTCTTTGGTTCTATCCTTCGTGATGACTTCGACCGATCCAAAAGCGACATAGATGTTCTTGTGGAATTTCTACCAGATAGTCCTGTCGAAAGCTTACTTGACCTTATTAAAGTTAAATTGGCGTTTTCCGATCTCCTGGGTTACAAAGTTGACCTGGTGGAAAAACGGGCGTTAAGCCCCTACATAATGGATGACGTGCTACATAGTAGGAGGGTTGTATATGCCCTCCCACAATGACTATCTGTATCTATGCCATATGCGGGACGCCTGCCTGAAGGTTCAGCAGTATATAGCTGGTTTCACATGGGAGTTATTCGCCGCAGACAGCAGAACCCAGGACGCTGTTATTCGTCAGCTTGCAATAATTGGCGAAGCCAGCAGCAATTTGAGCCAGGAGTGCAAGGACTCAAACAAAGCTACTCCATGGCGCGCCGTTAAGGACTTTCGTAATATTGCCGTACACAATTATGATCGTGTCATGCCGGACAGGGTATGGAAACTTACGCAGAAAGATGTTCCCGAAATGGTAAGCCAGCTTGGAACTCTCATAGAATTATTTCCTGTTCCGAAGGCTAGATGAATCTTATGTCAAGAATGGAATTAAGAATTAGCCTAACAACACGGGATAAAAAGATCGACGATGGGTATTCCTGGATATCAACAACACGATAATCCGGATACCCTATTTATTTAGATAGGGCAGGAAGATAAACGCCGTTGCATGGCCTCCTGAAGGAAACCCATAATGATCCTGAGAGCCCTAAAACTGTTTCATCCATAAGACAGGCAGCGTATGGCAGATTTCGTAAATATGGAGGTACTGTCTTGAAGGTCTATATGTTGTCAATAACCCCGTCCCCATGACAATTCTTAGCCAGATCGACTGGATCCTCAGCGGTCAATCCGGCTAATAGCACTGCTTTCATATTGAAATTAAAGCTGGGCATCGTTTATCGAAGGCCTCTTTTAGGTACTTGCTGAAAAAACTTCCTGAGATTTTTAATATCTGTTTCTTGCTCAGGAGTTGGCTTTCTCTTCATTTCTTCCAAGATAGCCTTCGCGTACTCCCCTGTAACCGTAAGGGTTGGCTGAACCTGGGTTGCCATCGGTTTTGCACCCTTTCTTTTATAATAGTATCTCACGGTCAGCGCGCTCCTCCCTGGCTTGGCTAATTATTATTATTCCATGGAGTAAGCCCGCTAGGCTTATGTATTTTTATCGGTACAGGTTGCTTCCGTAATACTGGTACAAGCCATTTCAGAATCTGCTAAAGCATTGGCAGAAGCCGGATAGGCTTCTTGTCGCAACTATACCAAGCGTATTCCAGTCAGTCTATTGTGTTTCTGTTGGGACGGCTTAGATTAGACAGCACTTTAGTTCTCACCTGGCGCGAGTATTTATGGTAGCGCAGGAGGACGGCGCCAACATCCACTTATTCTTATAATGCCAGGACTGGATAGTATGATCACAGGCAAGATAGCAGAAATCTATATCAGGACGCTGTTCAAGCGGAATATCTTTCATCTGTCGAAAATAAGCTCCTTGCACTTACTTTGATATTTGAGATATACTATTAAATGGCTGATATTGGAAATATGTTGGGGGTAAGAGGTATGGATCTCCAGGAAATCCAAAGTAGGATGACCCCTGTTTTAAGGCAGCATGAAGTTGTACGGGCTTCGGTTTTCGGATCGTTTGCAAGGAAAGAAGCAAGAAAAGGCAGCGACCTGGACCTGTTGATTGAATTCAAAGATAAAAAAACCTTGCTGGATATGGCCGCCTTGCGCATGGATCTTGAGAAAACGCTGAATATGAAAATCGACATTCTGACATACCGATCCCTGCACCCCCTTATAAGAGACAGTGTTCTGCGGGAGCAGGTATCAATATTATGAGCAGACAAAGAGACATCGTTTTCATCCAGCATATATTGCAGAGCATCGACCTCATCCAGGAATACATAGGCGATACTCCGGAAGAAAAATTTTACTCTTCGCCCCAGCTTCAGGACGCAGTTTTTCATCGGTTGGCGATAACCGGTGAGGCGGCAAAGAATATATCATCGGACTTGAAAAAAACACATTCTGAAATTCCCTGGCGTAAGATTGCCGGAATGAGGGATATTTTGATCCATGAATATTTCGGTGTTGACTTGGAACTGACATGGTGGACGGTGCAGAAAGATTTACCTCCGTTAAAACAAGAATTATCAAATGTGTTGCATATCTTAGAAGAACAAAGCAACAAATAGTAGCAATTTAGAGGCTTCCTATAAAACCCGATCTGCTACCAGCCGTAAGGGCTTTTTCTTTTTTAAAGGTTTTTTACTATACCGCCTATGCCATTACGGCATCCCTGTCACGTACCCGGCATCCTTCACCGTCAGCGCCCCGGGTCCCTCAGTCCCGGCAGTGACCAGCATCACCCCGGCCAACGGCCCCTATGCTGGGGGCACGAACATCACCGTCACCGGAACGAACCTCAGCACGGCCAGCGCCGTCTACTTCGGCGCCAACACCGGAACGGGACTGACCGTCAATGGCGATACCTCACTGACCGTCACCTCTCCGGCCGGATCAGGCACGGTTGATGTGACCGTCAGGGCCCCCAGCGGTACCAGCGCTACCGCTTCCGGCGATAAGTTCACCTACCGGTCCAAGGAGGGGTGCTTCATCGCCATCGCCACCGCCGCCTACGGCAGCTACCTCGACCCGCACGTGATGGCTCTGCGGTACTTCTGGAACCACTGCCTGCTCACCTTCGGTCTGGGCAGATGGTTCGTTAGTGAGTACTACCACTACAGCCCGCCGGTGGCCGCAGTGATCGCCGCCAACAGCACCCTGCGGCTGCTGGCCAGGATCGCCAACACCACTCGTCTACACCGTGGCCTACCCGGGCCTGGCCCTGGTCCTGCTGCTCCTGCTCCTCGGGGCGCTGCTTGTGGCGACAGCTTACCGGAGGAGGAGAGGGGTGCTGCAGACAGAGATGAACGTAAGCTCTCAGGGAAAATAGAAAACCGGGCATTGCATCACGATGCAAGTTGCCATACCGCAGAGTCCCTGTAAAGGGTGCCAGGCAGACAGCGATCATGGCCTGCCTGGCGCTTGCAGGGCGCTATGGCCGGAGAACTGGCACAGGCCCTAAACTTAAATAGTGAAGGGGAAGCGCTGAACTGAATAGCAGCAATCCCGGGCGGCCCTCTGTCCTGTGCCCGGAGAAACAGATTTTTGTGGTCTCCACTGCAGCACCTGAGGGAATAATTTTAGCAACCGTTTTACCGTCGGCTTCCCTGATCAGCGGCCGGCTTGGCCCATGCCCCGGCAATACCTCTTTTGCACAGTGGCAGGCCGGTTTGCCGTTTTTGGAAAGCGGGGAATCGGGTGATCACCTCCTGACAGTTGAAACAGCTGTCAGGAGCATAATAAAAAAGTAAGCTCCCCAAAACGGGCCAGCCCAAAGTTATAGACCACGGCAGGCAGCACCACGGGGGAAATATTTTTTCAGGATCATAATGCAACAGAAGGATATTATGAAAAGATTGTCGAACAACTGGGCAATGGAGCCATGAAGGCTTTTGTCCGCAGCAGCGGGCAGAAATCTTCGCGGCTCTTTTTTTACCCCCGTCGCCGGTGACGATTTGGCGTATAACCGTGTCACCATGCCTTGAGCGAACGAATTACCTCGCCAGGGCAAAAGAAATGGGAATTTCCGCAGGAATCGGTTGAATGAACTGCCGGAGGCAACGACGGATACAACACTGTTTGATTTCAAAGATGCGGCATCGATCTCTGATTATGCCAGGGATGCTTTCACTGCTCTGGTGAAAGGTGGCATCGTGTCCGGGAACGAAGGGAACCTCAATCCGAACGGGCAGTCCACCCGCTCTCAGAAGGTCGAGGTTTTTTTATAACCTGCTGTCGAAATAAGATAGTTCATTGAACAGGCTATATCCAGACGAGGTTGAATCTCGATGAAGGCAATTGCGGGTCATGATATCAGTTACTCTTATGCCTCTCCGGGTAGTATCGAGTTGTCCTTGACCGGAGTGAGTATTGAGGTGTCCTCCGGAGAGCTGATCGCTATTCTGGGGCATAACGGGAGCGGGAAATCAACGCTGGTCAAGCATTTCAATGCTCTGCTTCCGCTGCAAAAGGGCGAGTTAGCCGTTGCCGGCATGGATGCCAAAGATCCCTCCCTGCTGTGGGAACTTCGACGCAAGTGCGGCATGGTGTTTCAAAATCCGGATAATCAATTTGTGTCGTCAATCGTAGACGAGGATATCGCTTTCGGTCTGGAAAATTACGATACCCCGGCTGAACGGATTCCGCGCAAAGTGGAGGAGGCCCTGGAATCGGTGGGGATGCCCGGGGCGGGGAAACGATCCACGCACATGCTGTCCGGCGGGCAAAAGCAGCGTATCGCCCTGGCCGGCGTCTTGGCTGTGGATGCGGATATCATCATCTTTGACGAGGCCACCAGCATGCTCGACCCTCCCGGGAAGCGCGAGGTTATGGAGGCGGTCCGCCGCCTCCATATACGGGAGCATAAAACCGTCATCATGATTTCACACGATATGGAAGATGCGGTCTTCGCCGACAGGGTCTGTGTCATGGCGGATGGGAAAATACTTGCCGCGGGAACGCCGCGGGAGATCTTGACGGATCGCTCTCTCCTGGCTTCGGCAGGGCTGACGCCTCCCCTGTCCGTACAGATCTATTATGATCTGTGTGAGGCTGGTGTCGAACTATGCCGCTGCCCGTTGACCGAGGAAGAATTGGTGGAAGAATTATGCCGATTGTATTAGAGAACGTTTCGTTTACATATGGAACGGGGACGCCCTTTGAAACGGTTGCTCTCCGGGAGATAGACCTGCGCATCGCTGACGGGGAGTTTGTCGGCGTCATGGGGCACACCGGCTGCGGAAAATCCACCCTGATCCAGCTGATGGCGGGGTTGCTGACGCCTGCCCACGGCAAGGTGATGATAGACGGGGCCGACATAAACGGAAAGGGATACCCGCTCGCCAATCTGCGGCAAAGGCTGAGCATCATCTTTCAATATCCGGAGTGCCAGATCTTTGAGACTACAATGGAGAAGGACGTGGCGTTCGGCTTGAAGCACAGCGGATTGTCCGCCCCGGAAATACAGGCGAAAGTTTGCCGCGCTTTGGAGTCGGTCGGATTCTCCTTTGAGGAGATTCGCAGCCTTTCGCCCCTGGAGCTTTCGGGCGGCGAAAAAAGAAGGGTGGCGATTGCCGGAGCGCTGGTAACGGAGCCGCAGATCTTGATTTTGGACGAACCGGTGGCGGGAATCGATCCCGTCGGACGCGGAGATTTCCTCAAACTGGTCTCGGGGCTGAATCGAAACGGGGTTACCGTCCTCATGGTGTCGCACAATACGGACGTGCTGGGCGATTATGCGGAAAGGATCCTCGTGCTGGACCAGGGCAGGCTGATCATGGACGGGCCGACCCGTAGCGTGTTTTCTGATGTGGAAAAGCTGGAAAAGTTGAGGCTCGGGGTCTGCCGCCCGCGGAAAATTGCCCATCTTCTTAAAGAACGGGGCGTCCAGTTTCCCCAGGATATCGTCAGTTATGAGGATTTGCTGAAAGCTGTAATAAAGAGCCGGAAAAGTGTGGCGGTATCATGAGCCGTCTGCCTGCGGGGATGTATCTTCCCGGCGCATCCTGCCTCCATCGGCTCGATCCGCTGGTTAAGCTGGTCGGGTTTGTCATTTTTATCGCTGCCGTCATTGTTACTGATTCTGTCTGGGGCTATGCGCTGCTAGCGGTTTTTATCGGCGGGCTGATTGTGCTTTCCGGCATCCCGTTAAACACGATATTCGGCCCCGTCCGGAGAACGTATCTGTTTTTCCTCACCATCTTTTTTATGAACGGATTCTTTTTTAGTGCAGCCGACCCGCTCTGGTCACGGTGGTTTTTTTGCCTTTCCTGGGCCGGGATGATCCAGGGCGCCAATGTGGTGCTGCGCCTGATCATCCTGATCATTGCCGGCGGTATCCTGACGGCCACCACCTCGCCCATGGAAATAACCGCGGCCTTGAGGCGTCTGTTAAAACCGCTCGGGTATGTCGGGATTCCGGTGGACATCCTTTCCCTGATTATCAGCGTGGCGATCCAGTTTATCCCCGTGTTGTTTGAGGAGGTCGAAACGATCCGCAAGGCGCAGACAGCGAGGGGGGCCAGGTTTGACAGCGCCCGTCTGCGGGAGAGGGCGGAGAGCATGTTTCCCCTGGTCATCCCTGTCTTTCTCGCTGCGTTCAGGCGCGCCGACGAGCTGGCCCTGGCTATGGAGGCGCGCGGCTATCGATGCGGCAAGAAGCGTAGCGAAGTGGCAAAGAATTCCCTTCACTTGTGGGATATCGGCGCCCTGTTTATCGTTTTGGGCGTTCTCATGGTTCAGATATTTGTGTTTTAAGGGAAATTAGGCGATTGGACGGCGGCGGGCGAAGCAGGCAGCCGGTTCACTTGCCTATAATAAACCTAAGGAGGCAATAATGATGACGACGGTTAAAAAAGCAATTATCACGGCTGTCTGTGCGGCGCTTTGCGTGGTGCTGCCCACGGCTTTTCACGCCGTGCCCAACGCCGGCAGCATCTTTCTGCCGATGCACATTCCGGTGCTGCTGGCCGGGCTGATCTGCGGCTGGTCGTACGGCCTGATCTGCGGCCTGATCGGGCCCCTGCTGTCCACCCTTTTCACCGGGATGCCCCCCATGGCGTATCTTCCCAGCATGCTGATCGAACTGGCCGTATACGGTGCGGCGACCGGGCTGCTCATGTCCCTTGTCCATACCAGGGAGATTTATACGGATTTGTACATAAGCCTGATCGGCGGGATGCTGATCGGACGAATTGTGGCGGGACTTTCCCGGGCCCTGATCTTTGCCGGCGGCAGCTATTCCATGGCCGCTTGGGCAACCAGCTATTTTGCCACCGCTCTGCCCGGCATCGTCATCCAGCTTGTGCTGCTTCCCAGCATTGTTTTTGCGCTGGAGCGCGCCAGGCTGATTCCCATGCGCTATCCTCAATAAGTATTGTGGCACAGGCGAACGGTTGACAGGCTCCGCTAGCGGGTAACATCTGCTTCGCATCGTTAAGACGGGTTGTCGGACGTTCCCTTTTCCGCTATTAGGGAGGGCTTATGCTAGATAATAGGGAGGGTTTATGTTAGATAAAATTGAAGTGACTGCTTTTTTTGACCGGCTGGCTCAGTATTGGGACGAGGACTGCCGTCACGAACCTGAAAAGATCGCCGCCATTCTCGACTATGCGGGAATTCAAACAGGCGTTACCGTCTTGGATGTGGCGTGCGGTACCGGCGTTCTCTTTCCCCATTATCTCGAACGCGGGGTAAGGCATATCACCGGTGTGGATATAACCCGGGGGATGATTGACCAGGCCGCGGCAAAATTCACGGACCCGCGTATCAGCCTGATCTGCGCTGATATCGAAGCGGTCGATTTTGCCGATCCGTTTGACTGCTGCATAGTTTACAACGCCTTTCCCCACTTCAGCGATCCGTCGCGGTTGATAGCGAGGCTGGCAAAAACGCTCAGGACCGGTGGCAGGCTGACCGTGGCGCACAGTGAGTCGATGGAGAGAATCGATCACCGTCATCTGTATTATGCAAAGGCGGTTTCGATCAGCCTCTTACCGGCAGATGAGCTTTCGGGGCTGTTTGCGCAGTTCTTTACCGTAGATGCCGCCATAGCTGATGAGAATATGTATGTGGTTTCCGGCATTAAAAAATAAGGATCATCGGCGATACCGGCGATATGAGACTGATGCCGGAGAACACGGCCATCCGCGCTCATATCGCCGGTATCGCCGTCAGCTACGTGGATTGAAGTCGTAAGCGGCAGAACATAGGGGAAAGAGGGCCACCCGCATGAGCGTCCTCCTGTATCCGGAGAAACAGATTATGAACCAAAAAATTCAAACTATATCGGACGAAGTGCAGCAGGTCATCATCGGCAAGCGGGATGTCATCGAAAAACTGCTGATGGGTATTCTGGCCGGCGGCCATATTCTGCTGGACGACGTGCCCGGCGTGGGAAAGACCACACTGGCGGTGGCGCTCGGCCGGGTTCTGGGCCTGCGATACCGCCGGGTCCAGTTCACGCCGGATGTGCTGCCCTCGGATATTACCGGCTTTTCCATTTACAACAGTGAGACGGGTGTCTTTGATTATATGCCCGGCGTAGTTACGGATGCCAATATTCTGCTGGGCGACGAGATCAACCGCACCTCCAGCAAAACGCAGTCCGCCCTGCTGGAGGCCATGGAGGAGGGGCAGGTGACTGTCGACGGGACAACGCATCCGCTGCGGGCGCCGTTTATCGTGATTGCCACCCAGAACAATGTCGGCGCTGCCGGTACCCAGTTGCTGCCCCATGCGCAGCTGGATCGCTTCCTGGTCCGGCTGAGCATGGGCTATCCGGACTATGAGAGCCAGATGGAGATCATCCGCGGCCGGCAGAAAAAGAACCCGTTGGACGATGTGCGCAAGGTCTGCGTGACGGCGGATGTTTTGCAGATGCAGAAAGAGGTGCTGGACGTGACGGTGAAGAGCAGCATCATCGCTTATATTACGGAGCTTACCACCGCCACAAGGGAAAATCCCCTGGCGGAACTCGGTGTCAGCCCGCGCGGCGCTCTAGCCATCTGCCGTATGGCCAAGGCGAGAGCATACGTTTACGGCAGAGATTACGTTGTCCCGGAAGACGTTCAGGCTGTATTTCCCGACGTCTGCACGCATCGCATCATCCTCAGCCAGAAGGCCAGAATACAGGAGGTCACCGCCCTGCAGGTGTTGCAGGGCGCCATTGCAGGCATTGGCGTGCCGGATACCCCAAAGAAACACCGGCCCATGGAAAAGAAGGATCGCATCTAAAAAATCATATGGGACATTGGAGAGCCACCTGATAAGAGTGACCATCTGTGTGTTCTGCAAAGGAGACGGTTGTAACGGTTGTCATGAACGAACAGATCAAGCCGATCCTGGATGAAGTGCAGAAAGTCATCATCGGCAAGCAGGGCGTCATTGAAAAACTGCTGATGAGTATCTTTGCCAAAGGACATATCCTGCTTGACGACGTGCCGGGGGTGGGTAAAACCTCTATGGCCGTGGCGCTCAGCCGGGCTCTTGGCCTCCAGTACCGGCGCATCCAGTTCACTCCGGATGTGCTGCCCTCGGATATTACCGGATTTTCCATATATAACAAAAATAGCGGGGTTTTTGATTATATGCCCGGCGTGGTTACGGATGCCAATATTCTGCTGGGCGACGAAATAAACCGGACTTCCAGCAAGACCCAGTCGGCATTGCTCGAGGCCATGGAAGAGGGGCAGGTGACTGTCGACGGCAAGACGCATCCTTTGCAGGAACCGTTTATCGTCATTGCCACTCAGAACAATGTGGGCACCGCCGGAACACAGCTGCTGCCATATGCCCAGCTCGATAGATTTCTGATCCGTCTCAGTATCGGGTACCCGGATTTCAACAGCCAGATGGAGATCATCCGCGACAGGCAGAAGATAAATCCTGTGGATGCGGTGAAACAGGTTTGCTGCAGAGACGATGTTCTGCGGATGCAGGCGGAAGTGCTGGACGTTATTGTCAAGGACAGCATCATTGCCTATATAACGCAGCTGGTCATGGCCTCGAGGGAGAGCCAGATGGTCGAACTCGGGGCCAGTCCGCGCGGCGCCATTTTTGTTTGCCGCATGGCAAAGGCCCGCGCCTATGTCTACGGCAGAGATTGCGTTATCCCGGAAGACGTTCAGTCGGTGCTTGGTGATGTTTGCGCCCACCGGATCATTCTCAGCCAGAAGGCAAAGATGCAGCAGGTCACCACGGAGCAGGCGCTGGAGGACATGGCCAGAGGAGTTAAAACGCCGGAACCGGATGCGGCAAAGTAAAATGTGGAAAAACAAAATCATCTGGCTGATCTGGCTCATCGGCGCCTCGACCCTGTATCTGTTCGCGAACAACGCCGGCACGCTCATTGTCCTGCTGCTGTCGGTGATAATACCGGTATTGCTGGCAATAGCAGCGGGAATATCGGCAAGATATGCAGCCGCAGAGCTGATGATACCGGAAACGGCAAACAAGGGCGACACGGTTTTCGGAATCCTGAAGGTCACAAATACCGGAATACTGGCGCTGCAGAGAGCGGAATTCAACATTGTCTGCGAAAACAGGCTTACCGGAGAAAGGACCGGGAGTGTTATTTCCATCTCCTGTGGCCCCAGATCAGGGGCGGAAACAAAGGTGAAGCTGAGTTCAAAGCATTGCGGAGCCATTGAGATCGCCGCCGCAGGGGCAAGAGCGGCGGATACCTTCGGCCTGACGTCATGGAAGATCAAAAGATTTGAACCAAAACATGTTATTGTTTCTCCCCGGTGTTTTGATGTGGAGATTACCCTGATCGAGGACATCAACGCTGTCGTGGACAGCGATGAATATTCCATGACCCGGCCGGGCTCAGACCCGAGTGAGACATTTGCCATCAGAGAATATGTGCCGGGAGACTCTATCAAAAGCATCCACTGGAAACTGTCGCAGAAATTCGACCACCTGATGGTGCGTGAGCTTGGTTTGCCGGTCGTGGACAGGCTGCTGGCGCTGATGGAGACCTCGGCCATTCCGGGTATTGCCCTGCCGTCTGCCGATATGGCGGACATTATGGCAGAAACATTTTTCTCCGTTTCACGGGAGCTTGTCAGGCAGAGGATTTCCCATACCCTGGGGTGGAAGAACATGGAGACAGGGCTTTATGAGGAATGCGATATCAAGACTGCTGAAGATATATCGGCTGTAATTGGGCATTTCCTGTCAAATACAGTAGGCGCCGCCAATACAACGATCGCCGCCTGTTTCCGGCAGAGCTACGCACAATGCGCCTATGCCCATGTCATCGTAGTGACTCCATACATAGAGCCGGATATCACAGCTTTATACAACGGCAACAGGGTAACCGCCCTGCTTGCCGGAGGAGTGCCTGAAAACGACGGCATGAGACCGGACGGTGTGTATGTACTGTCATTTGTGGAAGAAAATTATCAGCGCGACTTGAGCAAACTGGAGCTTTGACATATGGAGAAAAAAACAAAGGAAAACAGAATAGCCGGGCTGAGCTTGGCGGGAGAAGAGAAGAAAGAAAGCAGACGCGAGCGGATATTCGCCCTGCTGCTGGCCCTTGCTCTTTATATTTCTGTCATTGGCGTGTTCATGGCGATATTGGAATTTGACGATCTTCCATGGACGGCAATTGCCGTAGGCGCCGCAATAGTCTTGGCGGAGCATTTCACGCCGGGCGGAAAAACAGAACGGATCACCAACCGCGTCCTCGCATCCGGGTCGGTCATAGCTGTGATCATCTGGCACAGAGCGATCCTAGACGGCATCAAGCTGATATTGAACCAGGTGTTCACTGTAAGCGAAAAATATCAGCACTATATCTATAAACGATTTTCAATACCTGCCGGCGCGGGAAATCACAGCCTCTGTATCACCGCGGCCATGGTATTTATTTGCATAGTATCGGCAGTGGTGTGCCACTTTGCGGTGAAGCAGAAGAAAGGATCGTTATCGGCACTTATATCTCTGATGGTAATAATAGCTGTTGAAATATACTTTGGCATATTCCCACAGCTATGGACGGTCATACTGTTGGCGCTGATCGGGCTGGGCGTCCTGTATCACCGGTATAATGGCAAGGCCCATGTTTCCGGCGCAATTCTGCTGGCAGTAGCTGTTTTGATGGTGTCGTTTACCGTTATGGCGGCCTATGCCGGACCGAATGCTCAGCAAACTGCCCTGACAGAGTCCCTGCGAGACCGGTTCGATCAACATATCGAGCAGCAGGTGAGCAATTCCATTGAAAAGCGGCGGGAGCAGGTACAGGAGAAGACGGAAAATACAGATCTCAAAGAAAATAAAGTGTCGGATCGCTCTGATGATACACCCGCTGGCAAAAGATATCAGGCTGAATATGAAAAACACTTTGAGGGCAACCGGGCCGGCCTCGCGCATGCGAGACTGCCTTTGGCGTGGATACTTGTGGGAATCATGCTCCTGTCACTGCTCGGCTGGGATGCCGTGCGGATGTACAGAGCGAGAAAACGCCGCCGGGTTTTTGATTCTTCTGACTACGCCGCAGCCATCGACGGAATGTTTCGGCACTCGGTTGACTGGCTGGAAGTGTGTGGATTGAAAACAGACAACAGCCTGTTTTCACAGTATTCAAAGCGGGTATCAAAGATGCTGTCAGAGGAATACGGCAGGAAATATTCCGGAGCGGTCGAGTTGTGGGAAGAAGCCATATACAGCGGCCATGTCATGAGCGAGAAAGAGCGCGGCTGGATGAGAGAGTTTCTTGATGATACAGCGGAGACTGTCAGAGACCATGTAGGAGCATTCACACGGTTTAAAATCAAATACCACTACTTTCTTTAAGGAGCTGGAATAAAGCATGAAGGCAAAGAAAATCACAGCGCTTGTGCTGGCGATTGCTATAGTGCTGTGCTTCTCCGGCTGCCGGCAGAGAACGACTTATTCCCGGACTAATACAAAAAACATTGACAATGGCCAGCAGGACGACTCGCAGAAACAGACACGGCAGGAAGCAGATAACTCCGCACCGCCGGAGAAAAGCCAGAAAGTTGTGCCGGAGACACATATAGAGGCGTCAACTAGCGGGGATGCGCCGGATACGATAGAAGTCCACGCCGGCGAAGCAAATCGGGACGCCTCTGCTGGAAGTCAGAGCGGAGAAGGCCGAAATAAAGCGAGAGACGCCGGAACTGACACTGTTACGCTTACTCAGGCCACAGACGAGGGAGGCCAGACGAAACCGTCGGGCGAGGGCGGAAGCATTGAAATGATAATGGACAAATACGCCGATTTTCTTAAGGACGGGGTCGGCAGTCTGTATCCATGCCAGGTGTGCTATATATATGTGGAAGGCGAGGAAGATTATCGGACTTTCAGCCGTGGATCAGAAGAACATCAACTTGTGATGCAATCAGGATGCTATAATATTGCGGAGAAACTCGGAACTAATACTTTGATCGATGACAGGTGGATAATAAAGAAAAACCCGGAGCTTATAGTAAAATTCGTCTCAGCGGATGTGCTTGGAAATAAAGCAGAGAACACCGACGCCGCAAAGAAAATATGCAGCGCTATCCGTACCCGCTCCGGCTGGGATACGACAAGAGCGGTGATAAATGGCCAGATATTGATACTTTCGAAAGAGCTGCTGGACTCTGACAAAGGTAAACTGGTTGCCAAGCTTTATATTGCCAGCACGTTGTATCCATCCCTGTTTTCATCTCTGAATCTTAACACTATGTGCCATGAACTGCTGGGCGATAGCGGAATATATGCATATTGCAGCAAGTAATGTGTGCCTCCCGGACCGGCCTGGCGTTCATGACCGCCCGCGGCCGCTCCTCCAGCAGGGGAATGTATTACTCCACGTTTTTGAATGGCGGTTTGCAGTGCACAATCCATTTCTTCTGATAAACAGATGACACAAGATCGTGAAACAGGGATTTGTCGCTCAGATACGAGATCGAGCCATGATACTCCAGATCGGCTTGCTTTAAATAATACCGGTCACTGGCATTCGACCTGCCCGGGGGCTACCCGCAGGTCGAATGCATCGGCCTGGACAGGCAGGAGCGGAAATGCCCGCTGTCGATCAAATAACGCAATTACTACTCATTTACCGAGCTTAGCGGAAGTTAGCAGAATCGGATGGATTCTTGACTATCGCTATGTAGAATGATAACTTGAATTTATCCGATAGCTAACCGTCGCTAAGCTCCTGGATATCATCTTCTAATTCAGATGGGGTTAAAACCCCACCTGAGCCAAGAGTTTGTTTATAGTTTATAATATGTCGGTAACTAATTGTTCAAGCCTATGGTGACACGTTTATCTATATCCCTAACGCCACGGCGTTGAATATCCGATCCGGCGCTCCTTCGGGTAAGCGCCGGCAGCTATCGTATTCTGGGAGAAGCTATATCATGGATGCAATTTTTATTTTTTTGCTAGCGTTAATATACGTTGCCCTGCCGGTCTGCTTGCTCTTATTTAGCGTCACCCACCCCGCAAGGGCCTTAGGGGCATGCTCGGTTCTATTCTTTCTATTTATAGACAATCCGGCCCTGCAAAGATTTCGCCTGCTAGAGGGTATGATCCGCTATTCCGCGGGGGCTATCTGCTCCTTCTCCGCCTCTTCCAACCACTTCGTCATGTCGTTGGAGATCATCTTTCTATTCGTAATCCTGCTTCTTATCCTTCATCATACATTTAAAATGATAAGGATCCTTCCCGCAAGCTAACCCAAGCTCACGTTTCGACCCTATTGCCAACAATATCGGTGTGTCATCTCTTATTCTCTGATACTTTTTGCGGGGAGGTTTTTTCATGTTTCTAAATCTGTGCCAGATGATCGATAAATTCCGGAATCGCGATAATCCGGTGGAAACTAGCATCGAGGCTTACGCCCCTCTTGTAGACAAGATTATTGCCGTCAAACTAGAATCTTACAGCGATCTCAGGCTCAAAGCCCGGGTGAGGGCACTCAAGGAGCAGGCCAGAAGCGGCATTGAGCTCGATGCCTTGCTGGTGGAAGCCTTTGCGCTTGTCCGGGAGGTTGCGCGCCGCTTTCTGTCACTACGGCCTTTCGATGTGCAGGTGATGGCAGGAATTGCCCTGCATCAGGAAAAATTGGTGGAGATGCAGACCGGAGAGGGCAAGACCCTGGCCGCAGTCATGCCTGCCTGCCTGCATGCCTTGACGGGACGAGGCGTGCATGTGCTCACCTTCAACGACTACCTGGCGCGCCGTGATGCCTGCTGGATGGGGCCTGTCTATGAATTTTCAGGGATGACGACTGGAATCATCGGTGAGGGAATGAGCATCCCAGAAAGGCAGCAGGCCTATTCGTCAGACATCACCTATCTTACCGCCAAAGAGTCGGGTTTCGATTACCTGCGCGACTTTCTCTGCATGGAAAGGGATCGGCTTGTTCACAGGCCGCTTCATTACGCCATCGTCGATGAAGCCGACTCCATCCTGATCGACGAGGCCCGCATTCCGCTGGTAATTGCCGGGGATCTGGGCGGTGATAATGAGGCCGTGTTTTTGCTGGCCGGACTGGTCAGAAAGCTCAAACCCGGTGTTGATTATGAAGTTCAGGATCACGGCAGGAATGTGTACCTGACGGACTCCGGATTAGTAAAGGCAGAATCGGCGCTGGGTTTGGCCAATCTCTATGACTCGCGGACTCTCGATTTGCTCATCAGGCTGAATTGCGCACTTCATGCCGAGACTTTACTGAGGCGTGACCGTGACTACCTTGTCAGAAACGGGAGGATCGAACTGCTTGACGAATTTACCGGACGGGTAGCAGCCGGACGCCGTTGGCCGGATAATCTGCAGGCTGCATTGGAAGCCAAAGAAGGGCTTCCGTCCACTTCGAGGAGCACGATCATGTGCTCGATCGCCCTGCAGTATTTTTTGCGTTTGTATCCGGGCCTGTGTGGGATGACCGGAACCGCACGCACTGCAGCGGCCGAACTCGACGACCTCTATGGCCTGGACGTAGTAGTAATACCGCCAAACAGGCCCTGCATCCGTCAGGATCATCCCGATCTGATCTTTACTCATAAGGAGGCCAGGCAGAAGGCCCTCGTCGCTGAGGTCAAGAGGGCGCACGAAGCCGGACAGCCAGTACTGATCGGTACGATCAGC
>JAHFCR010000044.1:0-24466 GCA_023249405.1 Peptococcaceae bacterium
CAGGCGTTTGGCACCGCTAACCATCTTTTCATCCTGCCAGCGGCCCTAGATTTAGCATTCCCCGGTTGATTAAAACATTGCCCTCGTCCTAATAAACAAATTCTTGATTCAGGTGGGGTTTTAACCCCACCTGAATCTGCTCTGAAAATAAACAATTTTCATTCTCTGATGGCGCCGCCGGGAGGCGTGGTGTCTTAGAAGATGTTATCCCACCCCACCGGGGCACCCTCTGGGTCGGGTACCCGGTTTAGCGCCGCTTACCTGTACCGTTTTCTTTCAGGCCGGGCGTCAGCCCGGATACGGCGCTCCCGCTTCAAGAAGCGGGAGTCTTAGCGGCAGTTAGCTATCGGATAAAAAAGTACAATAAAAGAGGGGGCTCCACTTTATTTATGGACCCCCTGACCATGATTACGTTAGCTGACATCGTTATCCAATTATTGAATGGCGATTACCTGTGTCACTTCCGGAACCTGCTCCTTGAGGATTTTTTCGATCCCGTTTTTTAAAGTCATCGTCGCCATCGGACAACCACCGCAGGCTCCCTTGAGGCGAACCTGGACGACGCCGCCTTCGGTCACGTCGACGAACTCCACGTCTCCGCCATCTCTCTGGAGCATGGGCCGAACCTTGTTCAATGCAGCTTCAATCTGTTCACGCATGATCATTACCTCCTTGAGTTTGTTGTGGTAACCGCGACGCTGCTACCAGCTTGGGACATTGATGCCCTATTGTCATATTCCCGAACCGCTTCCAGCAGAAAGCGACGGAAGCTATCCGCCAGTTCTGGCCGCTCCAGGGCAAAATGCACGGTAGCCTCCAGAAAACCTAACTTGTCACCAACATCATACCTGATTCCGTCAAAAAGGCAAGCATAGATCGGCTGCCTGGTGACCAGCGTCCGCAGGGCATCAGTCAACTGGATCTCACCACTGGCTCCTGGCGCAGTATGCTCAAGGATTTCGAAGATTTCCGGGGTGATGATGTAGCGCCCGATCACTGCATACTGGGAGGGGGCATCCTCCACCGCCGGTTTCTCCACCAGATCCCGGACCCCTATCAGGCGGTCGCCGGTTTCTTCACCGTTACTATCCTGCGATACCATCGGAGCGATGATGCCGTACTTTCTAACATCCGGAAGAGGCACCTCCTGCACGGCCAGCACAGTGCTCCGGGTAGACTCGTAAATGTCGAGCAACTGTCGCAGACAGGGTCTATCCGCCTGTATCAAATCATCGCCTAGCAGTACGGCAAACGGTTCATCACCCACAAACTTGCGGGCGCAGTAAATGGCGTGGCCCAGTCCCCGGGCTTCCTTCTGGCGCACATAATGAATATCCACCATGTTGGAGATATCTTCGACCAGCTTGATCAACTCCAGCTCGCCTTTCTCCCGGAGCACAGATTCCAACTCCACCGCCCGGTCAAAGTGATCCTCGATCGCCCGCTTGTTCTTCCCGGTCACGATGATGATATCCTCAATACCGGACTCCACGGCCTCTTCCACGATATACTGGATCGAGGGCTTATCTACGATCGGCAGCATCTCCTTGGGCTGGGCCTTGGTTGCCGGGAGGAACCGGGTACCCCACCCCGCCGCCGGGATAATCGCCTTCCTGACAGGTTTATATGGCAATTGCATCACTCTCCCATCGACTCGTGTACATAAGAGCACTATCATAATATTTCGAGGCCGGTGCCGGATCTCCTTCCAGAGCTGGTTCGCTTCAGCTCCCCTTGGAAGTTGTGGCAACTGAGAAATTTTTTTCCTAGGCATGCTGTAGGAGCAGGATCTGGGCTAATGCATCCAGAAGATTACAATTTAGGATAACCAAAACAACCCACATGGAGGTAGAAGATGGGTCACTACCCTGGTCGTCATGCGATGCGCCGCTTGTCAGCAGCCATTATGGCCTCGATCCTGCTGCTGGTCGCCGGATGCCTGCAGCAGCGGCAAACAGCGCCCACGCTGCAACCGGCGCCCAATCAGGCAGTACGGATCACGGTGGCCGCTGCCGGCGATCTCCTGATGCACAATACTGTTGTCAACTCCGCCTACGACAGCGCGACCCGGCACTACGACTTCAGCCCGGAATTTGCCGCCATCGCTCCGTACCTGAGTTCGCCGGATTATACCATCGCCAATCTGGAGACGCGGCTGGCAGGCCCCAGCTTCGGCTACGCCGGCTACCCGCGCTTCAATTCCCCTGCCGAGCTGGCCCAGGCCGTGCGCGAGGCAGGGGTCGATCTCCTGTCCACCGCCAACAACCACAGCCTGGACATGGGCTGGCCCGGTATTGTCAACACGCTAAACAATCTGGATGCCGCCGGCATGGCGCACATCGGCACCTACCGCACTCCCGCCGAAAAGGCCTCGCCCCTGATCGTCGACGTCCGGGGCATCAAACTGGCCTGGTTGAACTACACCGCCACCACCAACGGCCTATCGCTGCCGCCCGGCAAGGGTTTTGCCCTCAACCTGTTGAGCCCGGAGGCGGTGGCCGCAGAAGCCCGGGAGGCCCGCCGGGGCGGTGCCGACCTGGTGCTGGCGATGATTCATTTCGGCAACGAGTACCAGCGTTACCCGGACGCCAACCAGCGTCAGATCGCTTCCCAACTGGCAGCATCCGGGGTGGATGTGATCATCAACTCGCACCCCCACGTGGTGCAACCGATCGAGGTCCTGTCAGTACAGCGGGATGATGGACGGACCCACAACTGCATCGTCGCCTATTCCCTGGGCAATCTCATCGCCGACCAGCGGTGGCGCTACTCGGACAGCGGCATCATACTCTACCTGGATATTGTCAAAGACCAGGCCGGTACCAGGGTGCAGGGCGCCAGCTACCTGCCGGTCTATGTGCAGAAGAGTACCACGGCAGGCAGGTTGCGCTTCCGGGTGCTGCCCGTATCACCGGCCATTCCGGTGGCTGCGGACAACTCTCTCACTGCAGCGGATAAGACCCGGATGGCCCAGGTATGGGCGGAGCTAACCGCCCACCTGAACGATCCGGGCCATGGAATCAGCCCCTACCAAGCGCAGCCTGCAGCCAATTCAGTCAGCCTCCTGCTGCGGCCTGCCCAGCAGTTTCCTGCCGGCCCGCCCGGCAAAATTCACGAACATCTCCACCTCGGATAACCTCAGCAGGTAGGCGGCCGCCCCGTAAACAACCGCACCGACACAGATGACGGCCGCCAGACAGGCAGCAGCCAGCACCAGACCATGCCCGGCGCTCAGCCCGGCTACTGGCTGCCAGGCAAACCACACGCTCAATCCCATCGCCACGCTGGCCACCCCCATACGCCACGCCCCGTCCAGCATCGAGCGGGTCCCCAATCCTCCGAGCCGTCTTCGCAACACATCCATCAGCAACACCACGCTGAACAGGGCGGCTATGGAAGTGGCCAGGGCCAGGCCGCCGAGCTGCATGGACCTGACCAGCAGCAAATCCAGGACGACGTTGACGGCCACCCCTGCCATGCCCCACAGCATCGGGGTCACGGTATCCTGCAGGCTGAAATAGACCCTGTTGATCACCTGCTGCAAGGCCATGGGGATCAGGCCGAGGCTTAGGAAGAGCACTGCGGTTGCGGTCATGGCAGTAGCTCTGGGGTCGAAGGCCCCGCGCTCGAACAGGATCCGCACGATCGGCTCCCGCAGCACCGCCAGACCGACGGTCACCGGCAGGGTGAGGAAGATGCTGACCCGGATGCCACTGGCAAGGGCGCTGCGCAAGCTGCCCAGGTCCTTATCCGCCGCATAGCGGGAAAAGGTGGGAAACAATACCGTATAGACGGCAGCTACAAAGATGCCCAATGGGAATTGGGTGAGCTTGCTGCCGAAATTCAAGGCGGCGATGCTGCCCGCCGCCAGCCCCGAGGCCAGCATGCGGTCGACAGCCATCCCGAACTGCCCCACGCCGCCGGCGAACAGGACCGGGACAATCTTCCGCCCCACCTGACGCAACCCGGGGTCTTGCCAGTTCAACAGCGGCCGGTACCGGAACCGCACTTCGCGCAGTCCCGGCCATAATACCAAAAACTGGCATAGAGCCACCAGGATCGTACCGATCACTGCAGCCATGATCCCGTAGCGCGGCGCCCCAAGCACCAGTATGGCGATCATCAGAATATTGGCGGGGATGCCCACCAGGGCCGGCCAGGTGAATCGTTCCCGCGCCTGCAGGTAGCCGGTGGCGATGGCGGACAGGGCCATCAGCACGATCGTCGGGAGCAGCAGGCGGGTCTGATAGACCGTAACCGTAAAGGTCTCACCCCTGAAGCCCGGAGCGAAGACCCGCACCAGGAACGGGGCGATCAGCACCCCGATCACCGACAGCGCCAGGCATATAAGCAGCGTCAGGGTGATCAGGCTGTTGATGAACCCCGCCGCAGCCTCCTCGCCATCATCGTGCAGGCGCCTGGTGAAGACCGGAATAACAGTGGTCGTCAGCCCGAGGCCGACTGCGGTGAACAGCATGGAGGGCACAAATGAAGCCGCTAAAAAAGCATCTGCCGCCCAGGTGGCGCCGTAGTACTTGGCCATTGCCGTATCCCTGACAAAACCGAGGATCTTGCTGAGGATCGATGCGGCCGCAATCAGGCTGGCGGCCTTAAATAGCTGTTCTTTCTTCAAAAGTTCTGCCACCTTCGAGTCCGCACCCTGACAGGAGCAATTTCTTGACCAGATCTCTTGCCACCATATTACCAGGCTGTTTAAGCCACGGTATCAATTCCATTTTGCAGTTGCACATTCCTGCCCGGCGCCTCTTTCATGCATCCGGTTACAAAGCGAAACTTGTATCAGATGGGTTATAACCCATCTGATACTTAGTTGAGCCTATCAGGAGCTAACCGCACCCTAAAAAAGCGTCTGGAAACCATTCCGACGCTTTTCTTGGTCGCTCAAAGAGGAATCAGCGGCCTGGTGGGGAATTAGTGATCATTTGTACGCATTCACACCGGTAGAAAGCTGGTTTGCTCCGTGCCCAACGAGCTCAAGGGATATTTGCTGGTGGCTGCGGCCGCTTTTTTTTGGGGCCTGACCGGAGCCGTCGCCAAATACTTCTTTAACCAGGCATTGAGCCCCCTGGTGCTGGTGACGGTCCGATTATCCCTTTCCGGCCTGATCTTGCTGCTGATCATATTTTTCCGTCATCCCCGCCTGCTCTATTTGCATCCCGGGGACATCGGAAAAATGTTCATTTTCGGAATCGCCGGCATGTCCTGCGTCCAGTTCCTCTACCTCTACACTATCAGCCAGCTAAATGTGGCCACGGCGGTCTTTCTACAGTACCTGGGCCCCGCCTTCATTGTTCTCTTCGCAGTCTTCTGGAATAGGGAGCGTCTTAGCCGGCACTCTCTGTCAGCTCTGCTGATGGCCATGGGCGGCAGCGCCCTGATCGTCGCCGGTCAGAGCCTGGCAGGCTTGAGTGGGCACTGGGCCGGTCTGCTGACCGGCTTTCTCTCGGCCCTGGCCATGTCCTTCTATGTCATTTACGGCAAAGTGCTGCTGAGCCATTACAACTCCTGGGTGGTGCTGGGGTATGGCCTGTTGTTCGGGGCGATCCCCTTCTGGTTTCTGGAGCCTCCCTGGGTGATCTACGGCCTCCATTACAGCGGGCGGATCTGGCTCTTCTTTGGGTATATCGTGATCTTTTCCACCCTGGTACCCTTTGGTCTGGCCTTCATGGGACTGCGCTACCTCAAGCCTGCCCCCGCCGGCATCATCATGATGCTGGAACCGGTAATAGCCGGTATCGCCGCCTACCTGCTGCTGGGGGAAGTGCTGGGCGGCTGGCAGCTCGCCGGATGCTGCCTGATCCTGGCGGCAGTGGTGATCCTCAACCTGGAACAGCAGCTCGCCGGCGCCAGCTATCCATCAGCCTCAGCTGATGACAGCAAGATACCGGTCTGTAAGTGAATCACGCTGGCGCAGGAAACTGCCAACCAGGGCACTATGACACCGCAGGCAGGAGTAGCGCGGTAGAGGCCTTAATGGAACAGCGCATAGAAGCCGATCAGGATCATCATGATACCCGCGGCGGGGCTGCCCCAGTCTCCCAACATGCGCGAGGTATAGCGCAGGCCCAACCAGATCCCCACCCAAAAGGTCAGCAGGCTCAGCCCGGATACGGCGATAGCGGTAAGAACGATGTCCAGGCCCAGCATCCCGGCTGCAAAACCGTTGGGCAGGTTGTTCAGGGTCAGAGCCAGCCCGAGCATCGCAGCCTCCCCTGGTTCGATGCTGCCGGAATAATCCCAATCCACCAACTGCGGATCACGGATCAGGCGCCCCAACTCACTCAGCCAATGGCCAGAGTTTTTCGAAGCTGCCGCACCGGTTTGGAGCGGCGCCGGCTCCTGCAGGGTACTGCCCGTATCTCCCCGCTGCCGGAAGGACTGGGCCAGTACGTAGAGACCGGCGATGATGATGATGCCGGCGCCCAGGTAGTTGGCAATCCGCGTATCCAGATATAGTCCGACCAGGGCCTGTCCCAGCAGCATGGTAATCAGAGTGCCGCCGCTGGTGATCAGGGCGATCAGCAAGTTGGACTCCAAGGGCAGCCGAATCCTGCGGGTGCCATAAGCAAGGCCCACAATGATGTTGTCCAGATTGCACGACAGTGCCAGGGCCAGGATCGTCATGAGATGCATCCGTTTCTCCTCTTAGATAGGCGCCATGACTAATTAAACTGGCTTCAACGGCTCTGCCGGATCGCCACCTGGCCGGGTTACGAGCCTGATCCCTGCGGGGCCTCCGGGCCTGTTGCCGCCCGGTCATTTTCAAAGCGAGCCTCGGCAACCAGGTCCGACAGAGAGTCCTGGGCCTCGGAAAATCCGGACTTGACCTTGTCCGCGGCCTCATTCAGGCTCTGCATCACCGAAGCCAACGCCGGCTTCAGGGCCGGTTTCACCGACGGCCACAGGGCGGCGGCGGCCAGAGCCACAGTCGCTCCCAGTAGGAAGGCCTTGGTTTCCGGGGCTCCCAGAAGCTTCCCGGGGCTGCTCAAAGGCCCCGGATCCTTCACCGATACGCCGCTGTCCGCCAGCTGTCGCCGTACCTCTTCTCTGATCAGCCGGGCCAGTTCCGTTTCCAAATTATCAGCCATCTTCTTGTGTCTCCCCCTTAACAAGAAAAATTATTTAAAGACGTTATTCCTGGCCAGTAGAAAATCCAGCGCTGCCGGGAACAGAATCAGCGGCGCCGACCCGAGCCACTCGCCCGCGGTTACGGTCCTGGTGCTGAAGAAGCGCTGGCCCAGCGGCAGGTAGATGGATAGGGCCAGTAGACCTATGGAGACAGCCGATGCTCCCAGCAGCATCGTTGACGGCTGTCCCTCCGGCCGGCAAGCCAGGGCATAGACGATCTGCTGGGCAGTCAGCCCCCCAAAGGCCAGGGTGCGGGCGCCAGTCAGATCGGTGGTCTGCAGCAGCCGGCGGTAAGCATACAGTACCGTCAGGCCGCTGCTCAGACCGGTTACAGCCAGCCGGCGGTTGAAAGCCGGATCCAACAACTGGCGGTGTCCGGCGCCAGAGTGCCCCTGGCTGGCGCGGTACGGTGGGTACTTCATCACATCCGGAGATGGCGGGGTGACGCTCAGGGCAATAGCCGGCAGACCGTCGCCGATCAGGTTGATCCAGAGCAACTGCAGGGGCAACAGCGGCAGAGGCAGCCCCAGGAAAACAGCTCCCAGCATCAGAATCACCTCCCCGGCGTTGGTGCCTAGCAGGTACTGCAGGCTGCGGCGGATGTTCTGATAGGTCCCGCGGCCCTCCTCTACCGCCGCCACGATGGTGGCGAAATTATCGTCGCTGAGGACCAGGCTGGCCGCTTCCCGGGTGACATCGGTGCCGATCCTGCCCATGGCGATGCCGATGTCCGCCTCCTTGACCGCCGGGGCGTCGTTCACTCCGTCGCCGGTCATGACCACAACCTCGCCCAGCGTTTTCAAGGTTTTGACGATATCGAACTTGTGTTGCGGACGCACCTGGGCAAAGACCCTGGTCTGCGGCACCACCTCGGCTAACTGAGCCGCATCCAGGCCATCCAACTCTCGACCGGTGAGCACCCTGTCACCAGGGGCCATCAACCCCAGTTCCAGGGCAATCGCCCGGGCCGTAGCCGGATGATCGCCGGTCACCATCTTCACCTCTATACCTGCCTGGCGGCAGGTGGCCAGGGCCTGGCAGATCTCCGGGCGCGGCGGGTCATGCATGGCGATCAGGCCGGCGAAGACCATACCTCTTTCCAGGTCATCGTCGCTCGCCTGCTCCAACTCTTCCAAACTAAGTTGCTTATACGATACCGCCAACACCCGTAGTGATTGCTCTGACAGCCCCTGTGTCTGCTGCTGGTAGAAGAGGCGCATGGTAGGAAAGAGCAATATCTCCCGGCCCTCTTCCCAGAAAAGCTTGCACCTCTTCAGAATAGCTTCAGGAGCGCCCTTGGCAAAAACCCAGGCCTGTCCATCCTGGTCCGTGCAGGCGACCAGCATGCGGCGCCGGTTGCTGTCAAAGGGAATCAGGCGCTTGATCCGGTACTGCTGTTTCAATTCATCCTGCCAGAGGCCAGCCTTGGCTGCCACTACCAGCAACGCCCCCTCGGTCGGGTCGCCGGTAACCTGCCAGTCATCACTGTCCGTCTCCGGCGGCGCCAGCCGCGCATCATTGCACAGGGCTGCCGTCAACAGAGCCATCCGCAGTCCATCGTCAACTTCCCGGAAGCCGTTGGATTTGAACTCACCCTGCGGGTTGTAGCCGTCACCGGTCACTGACCACCAGCGGTCGGTGTAGATGACTTTTACAGTCATCTGGTTCTGGGTCAGAGTGCCGGTCTTGTCGCTGCAGATCACGGTAGTGCCGCCCAGGGACTCCACGGCCGCCATCCGGCGTACGATCGCCTTGCGCCGGGCCATGCGCTGCACTCCCACCGCCAGGGAGACCGTGGCGATCGCCGGCAGCCCCTCGGGAATGGCGGCTACTGCCAGGCTGGCGCCGCTGAGCAGCATCTCCAGCAGGCTGCGCCCCCGCAATACGCCCATGACCACCAGGGCCGCACAGGCGCCGAGAGAATATTGCATCAGCTTTGTTCCCAACTCGCCGAGGTTTTCCTGCAGAGGAGTCGGCTGGGGTTGGCTCTCCTTGAGCATGGCGGCGATCAGGCCCATCTGGGTATCCATGCCAGTGGCAAAGACCAGGGCCCGGGCCTGTCCGCGGGTGATATTGGTGCCCATAAACAGGCAGGCGCCGCTGCCATCGGCCAGGTGGCTCTTGGGGACCGGGTAGGATTCTCCGGTCAGGGAGGCCTCATCCGCATCCAGCTCCCATTCGGAGATCAGGCGCAGGTCAGCCGGAACCTTGTCGCCGCCTCGGAGCAGCACTACATCACCAGGAATCAGCATGGCGGCGGGGATCTCCTGCTCCACTCCATCCCTGATCACGTAGGCGACCGGCACCTGCATGTTCCGCAGGGCCCGGATCGACTCCTCGGCTTTGCTCTCCTGGAAAGCGCCCAGCAGGGCATTCACGGCCACGATAGCCAGAATACTGCCGGCGTCGCCGAGATGCCCCAGGAAGGCATTGACCATTGAAGCCCCGGTGAGCAGCCGAATCAATTGATTATCCAACTGCTCCCTGATCCGGTGCCAGAAGCTCAGCGGCTCCGGCTCCACCAACACGTTCTGGCGGTAGATCAGCAAACGCCGGTCCACCTCGTCAGAGGATAACCCCCGGTCCGGATCCACCTGCAGAGTCTCCAGGAGCGCCGATAGTTCCAGGCTGGGCAAACCCGGCGCCTGAACATCCTGATGGCCGTTTCTGGCCAGCGTAAGCACTTTTTCCTGAGTGGCAGCAGTCTGGCCGATCTCCGGATTCATCTCCTCCTCGGCCTGTTCCTCAACCCAGCGCAGGCGCCCGGCGTTGATCAGCAGAATGAAGCTCACGATCTTCTGCCCGAACATGGCCGCCGAAGTATTGAAGACTTTTAAGAAAGCCAGTCCAATGCCGATCACGTTGCCGGCCCGGACCAACAGCAGGTTCTGCCGGTAGATCTCCCGGGCCTGCTTGGCCAACCGGAAGACATCCGCAATCCGCTGCGGATCGGCCTCAGCGGCATACATATCCGCCGAGGCCAGGGGAGCGCCCAGGGCCATACTGAAATCAGCAGCCGCCATGGCCTGCTCGTCATCCTTGCCGGAGCCGATGGCCATCACCAGACGGCCCTCATCCTTCAGCCCCTTGATAATCGCCGCTTTCCCTTCGGGAGTCATCCGGGCGTGGAAAAGCTCCAGCCCGAACCGCCCGGCCAGGAATTCCGTGTGCTCCTCGCTGCCGCGGCTCAATAGGGCCTGTTTACGAATCCCCAGCACTCGCAGCATCTCGATGGTCTGCTCCACATTCTCCCGGACCTGCTCCTCGACCGCCATCAGGCCCACCGGTTGGCTATCAACCACAATATAGTAGGTTATCAGGCCCAGCTGGCTGTACCGGCTCACCCGGGCCTGGCAGGCCCCATAGGGGATTTTCCTGCGCCGTAAGGTGGACCTGGTACCGATCAGCAGCTTATGACCGTCCACCGCTGCCTGTACCGCTCCTGCAGCCAACAACTCGGCATGCCGGGCCCGGGGCGGCTGGATCTGCTTCTCCTGAACCTGGCGCCACAGAGCCGGACCCAGCGGATGAGGCACCTCCCGGTAGGCGGCAGCGGCTAAACCGAGCAAACGCTCCCATGGATATGCCTGGTCGATAGCATAGAACTCCTTGATCACCGGACCCGCCAAGAAGAGTTGGGCCTCACACCAGACCGCTGTATCCAGGGATGGCACAGCCAACAGGTGGCGTCCGTCACCGAGCAGGTATCCGTTCTCGTTAACGTGTCGCTGGCCGGTTAATGATACGGTAGATTCAGCCAGTTTGGCCGCCGCCGGCACGCCGGCCACCAGCATGGCCAGAGCCTGGTGGGGATCGCGGCGGAATAAATAGACACCGCCGGCTAACGCCAGGGTCAGCTTGGTGGTGTTCTCGATCTGTCCGGCCAGCCGTTCGGCATCAGTGGCTGGTAAAGAAGACGGCCTCAAATCTACATCTTGCTTCTCAGCCAGGCTCAGATAGTCGGCAGTTGCATTGGACGAGGCCACCTTTTCGGCCACATTCAGGGCCTCGGTCAGGACCAGGACGATCAGGCCGGGCATGCTCTCCCGCATTAACATCAATGAAAACGAGGCCGCAGCCAGCAACAGATCGGCGTTGAGTGTCTGGCCGCGGTTAAGGCCCCTGAGGCCGCGTTTCAAGACCGGATAACCGGCCAGCACGCTGACTATCGCAGCCACGTTGAGCAGCTGCGGCGACTTGGATAGCGGGGATGCGCCGCGCACAAACTTTCGCAGCAGCAGGGTGAGCAGCAGCAGGCCGCTGCCCGTAAGGCGCAGCGCATCCCTGTTGCTGGCAGCCTGCCTTGAACTCACAGCCATGTTCCTGGCAGGACTCTTACCAGGCTGCGTTGCATCAGTTGTAGTTGCCACGGCAGGGTGAACGGCATAAGAAGCAGCCGCCTCTCCAACCTGCCGAATCAGTTCCGCCTCGCCGATCTCTTGCGGGCGGTACATGATCAACAGGCTACCGGTCAGGGGGTTGGCCTGGACTGCAGTCACGCCCGGGTTTTTGGACAATATCTCACCAAAGGGCACCCAGGACAGGCATCCTGACTTCAGCTCCGCCAGGTGCAGGCGCAAACGGCCCGGCAGGCGGTGGCGTACCGACAACAATTCCCCTTGTTGCGACAAAAGCAATCACCGCGCGTCAATTAAAATTCCGTTTTCGGGTAAACTACTCGGGATCGACTAAACGGGGTTAAGTGTATTGATTTCCAATCCTGCTTGAATTATACTAGATTATATCTTCTAATATCCTTTTGTGTAAAGTTGTAGCAGATTAAGATTAACATAATTAAGGAGGGTCGACCATATGTTTAAAGGCGAATTGGGACAAGTTCTCGGGCCCTGGGGTTTGCTGGCGGTAGGCGTTGTAGCCGGTGTCATAGCGTCTCCCTCGCTCCGCAAGGGTGCTCGTCGCCTCGCAGTTCTGGCTACGCGCGGCGTTCTCAGCATTGCAGATGAGGCCAAAAAAGCCGCGGGGGAGGTTAAAAAAGTCGCCGGTGAAGCCAAGGGCGAACTGAATAAATTAGTCGAAGAGGCCAGAACTGTGAATGCTGCAACCGTACAAGAGTAGCAAGTTAGTTTTTTGGCTCTACCATATAATCAGGCGCAGGAATCTGTTTCCAGATTCAGCGCGTCGGCTGTTTGCTCCCGGGGCAGGCCGTCATAGAGTGACCAGACCTGCACAGCGATCTCCAGCGATATCGTTCTGCCAAGGCGCTTCCTCATGTTGGCCACGACGCCTTCAACCGCCCGGGTCAACTCCTGCAGGCAGCGTCTTTCTTCTTGGGGCGTGGTTCCCAGCATCCGCCACAACAGCTTGCCTGGTTTCAGCCTGCGTACCGGCCAGGCGCAATCGCTGACCGCCCGTTGCCAGACCAGATGACAGGCTTCCGTCAGCACCCTGTTCAGGATGTGCGTCTCCCGGCTCCAGGCCAACTGCTCGCCCAACAGCCTTGCCTGTTTCTCAGGCGTTATCCACGGCTGTTCCCCGGCCAGCGACAGCAGCACCGGACGTTTGAAAACGCCGGCCGTCAGGCTGCTCAGCTCTACCGACAGGCCAGACAGAAACACCTGCAGTTGATCCAGGCTTAACAGCGCCTGCTGAATGCCGCCGGGCTCAATGCTCCCCTGCCACAACTGCTTCGCCAGCATCTCGCCGGATACTGCCGCGAACAAATTCTTCAATCTGCTGTTGATGATCCCCCGGCATTCTGCCACCAGATTGGCGACACCATCTTCAAAGAGGTCGTTCCGGGCTTCGATATCGAGTGATATAGACTGGTGTTTCATGTTTTGCGCCTCCCCTCTGAACCCTTTGATCCCAATTAATTATTATAGAAGGCGAACATTAACCACCTGTTAAGCAGTGTGTGTTTTATGTAAGGATTGTGTTAAGCCCATGTAAATATTTCGCTAGGCGCCGGGCTTATCTTCTTTAATATATGCGCGGCCATCAGGGGTACAGGCATCCGTAATCGTACTCTGTTTCAACCATTAAATACAAAAAAGAGAGGGGTTATCCGCAGCTGCCGGAATAATCCCCCTCCAGATCATCTTTTTATTGACGCATCTTGGATATTATGCCTTTACTACCTACTCTGCCTCGCTCTTCTTGCTCAAACCGGCGAAGAGCTTGTTGCCCTCAAGGCAGATTATTGCCAGAATAAAACCGCAGATGACGGTAACTATTTCAGCAATAAGATCCTTGCCGCCCAAGGAAAAGGTGAAGGCAATCGCCATAAATATCGATGGAGCGTGATTGAGCCAGGTTTTTGCCAGGAGGATGAAATGCACCAGGCAGACGGCGGCGGTAATCACACCCACATCAATCAACAGGGTCAGGGGAACGCTCAGGCCGGCTTTGACAAGGAACCCGACGCCCCATATGTAGAGCAGCCCCCAGGCACATCCTGCTATAAAACTCAAGGCATAGTTGGGAAAATCCTTGGTATTGCCCCCACCGTTGAAGTAAAGGGCCGCCGAGGCAAAAGCCATCCATAGGACATTCAAGTTGGATAACGGAAAGAATTGAAATATGCAGCAAAAAACACCGAAGACCACTCCGACTATGATACTAAGACTAACCATCCAGCTATACCCTCCTTAGTTGAGATCTAGTTTCATGAAATGTATAACCGATAGAAAATACTCTTAAATGCCTGTCGCTCCGAATGCGCACCACATATACACTAGAAAAAGCGGCTTTGATCACCCCCGTGTACGCAGCAGCGTACTGAACAGAATCAATAATCCCCCTGAAATCCTGTTGCGTTTGAATAGTCGGGCTGATACCTGATGCATATATACAGAACTGTAGAAGAACACCGTTGCAGACACCAACACTGGCCAGTTTGCCGGGTCTCGCAGACGATGTTTTTCAGGGAGATCCAACTAGATCAGCTTGCAATCCAACCACCTGTAAATCTCCTCGACAGGCGTTCTTTTCCCGTCAATAGCAGCAATCTGCTCTATTTCTCTCAAGATGGCGTCCCTTCGAAAGGGAAGAGCTTTAAGCGTCGCCGCAAGACTCTCGATCAGGTCGCAATCCAGGGCATCGGAGTAGATGACCACGTCTGCGATCCTGCCGTCCTCGATGCTGAACTGCAGATCGATCTCCCCCCAGACAAACCTATGGCGATACGAGATGTCAAACTCAGGCGTTTCTCCGTATCTCCACTCCCAGGAAGCGTGCTTTCTATATAATTCATCGATCTCTCCATTGGTCGGATCGATCTCATAATGTTCAAGATAACCGCCATAGAAGAAGGAGTAGCTCTCCTCAAGGCTTCTGATCACGGTTGACGCCGTGATCCCGGCCTTCAGGCCGGATAGATTGATCACTCTTGCCCGCACGGAATCCACGCCCTTGGAGGCGATCTTCTCTCTCGATACCTGCAGGTAGCGGGCCAGCCTGTCCAGGTCTGAATCGATCAGCAGCGTTCCGTGATGCAAGGCCGATTGGCCCTGGAGATGAAATGCGCTGCCTGAAAACTTCTTGCCATCCACCGTGAGATCGTTGCGGCCGGAAAATTGCGCCCCGACCCCAAATCTGTTGATCGCCTGCAGGACTGTCTGCAGTTGTTTATCCACATCGTATAAATCCCTGTCCGCCATAAAGGTGAAGTTCAGGTTTCCCAGGTCCTGAAAAACCGCTCCCCCGCCGGACGTCCGGCGGGCCAGCCTGCCCCCTTCCCGCTCCAGCAGATCGCACCGGCACTCCATCCAGGCGTTCTGGTACTTGCCGATCATCACTGTATCCTCGATCTGCCACAGATACAAAATTACCTCGTCTTTTGCCAGGTGCTGGAACAGGTATTCTTCCACGGCCATGTCATACCACGGGTCATGGGAAGTTGCATGCACGATTCTCGCTCTCATTACACCTCATTCGCCCCTTCGCCGCAGAATGTCCGCTGGCTGACTCCGCTCCCCGCTAATGCTGATGATCGCAATAGTACCAGAGTTCCTGCGCATGATACGAACTGCGCACCAGGGGACCTGATTCCACGTGCAAGAACCCAATCTGCATCGCTCTTTCTTTGAAGGCGTCAAACTCTTCGGGAGGCACAAACCGCCTTATCGCCAGGTGCCGCGGCGAGGGCCGCAGGTATTGGCCGATAGTCAGTACATCACACCCCGCATGGCGCAGATCCCCCATCACCGCCGCCACCTCGCCGAATGACTCGCCAAGCCCCACCATCAGGCCGGACTTTGTATAGATGCCGGGCGCCTTTTCTTTGACGTAGCTCAAAAGATCGAGACTGCGCCGATAATCAGCTTCAGGACGCACAACAGCGTAAAGACGCTGCACGGTCTCGATGTTATGGTTGAAAACATCCGGATTTGCTGTGACCACTGTCTCAATAGACTGCGCAAGTCCCTTAAAATCGGGAGTCAACACCTCGATCGCCGCCTCTGGCAGCAGTCGGCGTACGGCCTGAATGGTGCCTGCAAAATGCCCGGCACCGCCATCGGGCAGATCATCCCGGGTGACGGATGTGATCACGACATGGCGCAGTTCCAAAGCTGCAGCCACCCGCGCCAGCTTTTCCGGTTCACCGGGGTCCGGAGGCAGGGGAACGCCCTTGGTAACTGCACAGAATCTGCAGTTTCTGGTACAACGGTCGCCAAGAATCAGGAAGGTCGCGGTGCCGGCGGCCAGGCATTCCCCCTGGTTCGGGCACATGGCGCTCTCGCAGATAGTGTGCAGATCATAGCGGTTAAGGATCTCTTCGGTGGCGATCATTTTCCCTACCGGTGGCAATTTTTTGTGCAGCCAGCTCGGAAAGTCTGAAGCCATTGCGCATCCCCCTTGGAAAAGTTTTAACTGATCGGTAGCCGGAACCGAATTATAGGAATGAAAAGTCCTCCTTCAGGTATTGATGAGTGCTGTTGTCAAAGGCCCGGTCATGGCCCGGTACGATGATCCCCTCAAAGGAGTCGATCTCTCGGGCCGTATCCATGAACAGATCCGGATCATGGTGCAGCCAGTTCAAAACGTCCCCCTGCCACAAGTCGCGGTGGAACAGAGCATCACCGGCGATCAGGGCGCTCCGCCGCTCCCCGTTACAGATTACGGCACGGCTGTCCACCGAGTGTCCAGGCGCCCGCATGATCGTCAATTCCTTTGGTAGCCGCGGCTCATCTTCAAAGAACTCGATCTGGGAGTGATCACCGATCAGGTCCGGAACAGGGTACTGCTCGAACAGCTTTCTCAGGTCCTGCGCCAGTTTCTGATCTTGGAGGCCAGCCGGCCGGCCGCCTTGCCGCATGATGGAGTGTTCCAACTCATGCCTGCTGATGATGATGCGGGCGTTCCTGAACAGGCGGTTGCCTCCGATATGGTCCTGGTGCAGGTGCGTGTTGAGCACCAGGTTGATGTCATCCGGACGGTACCCGAACTCCGCCAGGTGCTCCTCCAGTTCCGGATTCCCGCACATGCCGGTATCGATCAGCCCCAGAATGCGGCCGTCGATCTCGATGATCGCCGAGGAGACCGGAACGTTGCGGATCAGGAGATTGTCGATGCCGTTCATGACAGTCGTAAAACTGATCACCTTGACCATATCAGATCCCTCTCGCCATATATCCGATCCTAATTTGCGGTACGGATTCCCGTCGCCACCGCAGCCAGACCGGCCAGGCTGCAGCACTCCTCGGAGAAGCAGACGGCCAACCCCCGCCTCCGGGCGTAAAGCACCGTTGACTCATCCGGGTAGGCAATGGCGTCGACGCCGCAGTCCACCGCCAGTTTCTCTACGGCCCTTTTGTAAACGCCCGCTGGCCGGGCACAACCGAGGGTCAGCGGAATATCCGGATTCAGGAGGCGCCCCGTCCCGATCAGGCAGGCCACCTCTTCGACCGGAGGCGGCGTAATCCCGTCCATCACGGTCCCGCTCAGCGGCGACAGGATGACCAGCACCAGTGCTTGGGGACCGGCCTGCCGGACCATCTCCAGGGCGTTCAGTTCGCCGCGGATGGTTCCGTAATGCAGCCCGATGACCAGGTGCGGGGCGATGTTCAGGCCGGCCTCACGGCAGTTCAGCATCGCTTCCAGGTAGTGATGCGGCTTCCGGTCGAGGTGGTAGACATCCCGGATGGTATCCTCATCCCCGATCACATCGAGCAATACCTGGTTGACGCCGGCTTCCCTGAGGGCAGCGGCCGTCAGCGGGCTGATCAGCCCGCTGTGCACCAGCACCCGCAGACCCAACTCACGCGCCCGCTTCAGGGCTCCGGCATAGGGGAGCAGCGGCACCTCTCCGGCGGCATCGGCCCCGCCGCTGACCAGGATCCCCCGGCACCCCCCGGTCGCCAGTTGTTCCACCTGCCGGTTCATCGCCTCTGGCGTGACCGCCGGAATCATGGTCTCCAGCAGCTTCCCCCGGCAATGGGCACAGTTGCAGGCACAGGCCGTGCCGGTCACGCTCAGGTTGACGAAGGAATGCGCATGATTGGCATAGCACCGGTTCCGGTAGTGCTTGGCCCCGGGGGCGGCAAAGACGATCACCGGCCGGCGGGCCTCCCGGACCCGCCAGGCCTGCTCCAGGATCTCGCTAAGCTCTGGCATGTGACTGTTCACCACCCCAGATCTGGTTGCCGATCACCGCCACATCCTCCGGTTTCGGTACAAAGGGGTAGTTCCGTAGCGGCTCGCTGGCCCGCTCATTCCCGAACGGCCGGTTACAGGCCGGTAGACCGTCCTCCCCCGGACAGCCGGAGGTCATGAAGGCCAACCCGCTCTGCACGTAAGGCTCGATATCCAGTCCGAAACCGGTGATCCGTCCGGCAGCGTCGTATTTCAGACAGTCTTCGTCGATGATTCCCTCGTCGATCAGGTATCGTGCCAACTGCAACCGCCGATACTGGCCCATGGCCGGCCGCTGCCAATCTTCCAGCCTGCTGCCGGCCTCCGGGAAGAAGGAGAACAGGTGGGTCAGAGCGCCGATCCGGTAGGCCCTGGCGATCGCCTGGACCATCTCCCGCTCGGTCTCCCCCAGGCCGACGATCAGGTGCACGCCGGCATGGTACTGGCCAAACAGATCCACCGCCTCGACGACCGTCTCCCAATACCGCTCCCACCGGTGCGGACCCTGTACTCCCCGGCCGCGGTGCTGTTCAAACAATTTCTCGGTGGCAGCATCGATGGCAATGCCAACCCGGTCGGCCCCGGCGGCCCTGATCAATGCCAGGTCGCGTCCGGGCTTCATGGCAGTGGGAGTCAGCAGGGCACTGACCGGCACCGTCCCCTGATCCCTTAACTCTTTGATGATGATACAAGTATCAACCACACTGCGGGGTTGAGTGATCATGGAAACGCACGCCCGCTTGAATGAATGCTGGCTGGTTCGCAGCTTGCCCAGAATCTCCTCCAGGGAGAAAGTCGGCCACTTGACGCGAATGAAGGTTCGGGCAGCAGTTGCATCCCGGTTGCAGGCCAGCCCACAGTAGCTGCAGGCGGCCCGGCAGCCGTTCTGGTAAACGAGCAACAGGTTGAGACAGGTGCATTTCGCCCCGCGCAGAAACCGGCCCGATGCCAGGCCCAGGCTCATTGCCCCGGCCATGCTGGTTTGGACATATGACGGACTTTCCTGTACTTTTTGCATGACAACTACCTCCCAGCGGATGATTCAGCCGTTTTCAGACTTTGTTCCCGTCCCCTGCCTGTAGGGTAAATGGCGGTCTGCAAGGCATAGAAGAAGTCATCCGGTGTAATTCCGGGGATCCTCACCTGGTGAGCGGCAAAAAAGCCGCGCACGGTTTGCAGGAGATCGCCGGGTTCGCAAGAAGTGTTTTTGAGAGCGGCTTCGAGGTCGAGAATGCTCCGCTCCGGATAAGCGAAGAAATCGCCGGTGATGAAAGCGTACCTGATACGGTGGCGGGTCCGGTCGAGCCTGAGTGTCACCCGGATCAGGCCGCCCGTGGTTTTATAATCCACCGTGCTCAAGCTGCTGTTCTGGAGCCGCCTGGTCCCCCGAGTCCAGTCATCGGACTGGAATAGGGGCAATTCCTGCTCCAACAGCTTCTTTTCCTGTTCCGTGAGTGCCCCCGCCTCCAGCCTGATTCCCAGGACTGAGGCAAACCCCTCCACCATCGCTTGCTTGATGACAGGCATTGCAGGCAGGGAGCCCAGCACCTCTCGCAGGGAGACCACTCTCTCTTTAAAGCTCTGCACCTGCTTGTCATCCAGCTTGGCGATCGGCAGCCTGAGGCACCTGATCATGGTCTCCACATCAAAATCATTGAGCACCGTGCCGTGATAGATCAGAGCATTGCCGGCCTCGGCCCCGCCGGTGCCGGAGATCTTGCGGCCGCCCACCTCGATATCGTTCTTGGGACGAAACCTGGCAGCCACCCCCAGCCTGGCCAACCCGGCTACAGCCCCCTCACAGAGCAGGCGGTACATCTCCTCTAGCCGGCCCGGGATGCCTGGGGTATCCTTGCAGGCAACAAGTTCCCAGCCCAATACCCCCTGATCCACATAGATCGCCCCGCCGCCGGAAACACGCCGGTTGATCTCGATCCCGTGACGGAGGCAGTAGCCCTCATCCACCTCCAGCGACACCGACTGGTGGTAGCCGACCAGGACGCTGGGCGTGAACTCCAGAAAATGCAGCGTATTCGGGATCAGGCCCCGGCTGCGGGCGGCCAGGATCACCCGCTCCAGCGCCATGTTGTGGGCCGCCGGCTGAGTACCGGTGTCGAGCAGGCGCCAGTAATCGCTCATAGGGCGGCCTCTTCTTCCCGCTCCCGCCTGATCTGCCCGGCGATCCACTCCCGGTAGGCCGCAGGGTTCAACAACCCATCCAGCTCTGACGGGTCCGCCAGTCTCACCCTGAGCAGCCAGCCGGCGCCGTACGGGTCCTGGTTGACACCGGACGGGTCCGTCTCCAGGGCGCTGTTCCTCTCCAGCACCATTCCCGTCACCGGAGGCAACAGCCGGCCCACCCATTTCCCGGACTCGATCGAGCCGGAGTCCTCGCCGCGCCTGAATGAAGAGCCGGCCGGCGGCAGTTCCAGGTACAGGATGTCGCCGGTGACATCCTGGCCGTAGGCTGTCAGTCCGATCACCGCCTCGCCGGCAGTGGCCTTGACCCAATAGTCGTTCCTGTCATAACGCAGATCTTCGGGGACAAACCGTTTGTCAACTTGCATCTCGCTTCACTCCTTCCCGCCTGTTGAAGGTGGCCGCCGTGCAGTTCACGCCTCCACCGGCAATGCATCCGGGCGCCGGTCTCCGGCATTGTAGCTGGGCGGAAGTTCCTCATCGGCAAGCAGATCCGGGCAGTCTGCCCGGTCCGCCACCCCGCCCTCCTCAAGCAGGAGGGCGCCATTCTCACCCCGGGCGCCGCCTTGCTCCACCAGATAAACCCCTTCGGCGATCTTGATCCGGCGCTCCCGGCGCCTGTGTCCCGGCAGGGACAACCATGACCGGCCGGTGAGACGCCCCCTGAGCCGCTCAGCTTCCGCCTCCAGCTCCTCGTCAGGCCGCCGGCGGTTGAGCGGACCGAACTCCTCGGCAAAACCCGCCGCCAGCGCGGTACTCAGTTGTAAATGGGACGGCGGCACAGACAGCCAATCTGCCAGGGTGGTCAGATAGCGTCTCATGGCAGCCCGGAGGCAGGCCCTGAAGTCAGGTCCCGGTACCCGTAACAGCCTGCACATGAGATCGAAATCAAAATCTAACAGGATGTTGCCGACGTAGGCCACGCACTCTCCGATATCACCGGCGGCGTTTCCCGAACACTTGCAGCCGCCGACCGTGATATCCGCCGGTGCCCGGAGTTCTGCCGGAAGGCCGTAAAACCTGCAGGCCCTGATGGCCGGCTGTAGAAACCGCTCGTAGAGCCGCTGCCGCCGCAGGGGAAGAGCAGGGTTGTCCCGCCGCAGCACCAGTTGAAAAAAGATCTGGTTACGGTCCAGGTAGACCACGCCCCCGCCTGTTTCTCGCCGTAGCAGGGGAAGGCCGTGAGCCTCACAGTATGCCCGGTCTATCTCCTGGTCGAGGTCATCGTGGAGCCCCAGGCAGACGTAGGGTCCGGTGGGATAGCAGATGATCAGGCCCTCCCGCCCCAGATAGGCCAGAGCATGGTAGAAACACTGGGTTGACCACCAGTCGATGCCTGCCAGGTCATAGAAATCCACGGCCATCATCCCTCGCTTGTCCGCATTGCCAATCAAGTGCTAGAAAAGTTCGTCGCCGCTCTTGAACTCGATCCCCGGGTGGTTGTCAAAGCGCACCACACCGATCGCTGCTTTTCCCTGCACCGCCCTCTTCACCGCCGCCGTACCCTCGATGCCGAAGCCACCGCACAGTTCAATAGCGCCCACACCCTGCGCCGCCAGTTCCCCGGCCACCTGTACGGCATCCGCATAGTTCTTGACCCCGATCACCTTCAGGTTCACCGACGGAGTCTCCACAACTGTTCTGTGCTTGCCGGAATCCGCTCCCGGCGCCAGAAAGAGAAATGCCGCCTCCAATGCCATCCTTCTCACCTCCTCTCCTGATCCGTTATAATCGTTGCTAGTCGACAGCCTCCAGGAGGAGTTCGCTGACGTCCATCACCCTGATGGGCAGGCCGGCCTTGCGAATGGCCGTGCTCAACATCTGCTCGCACTGCTGGCAGGCAGAGACCACCACCGTGGCGCCGCTGGCGGCGATCTCTTCCACGCGGAACCGGGCGATCTGGGCAGACAGATCGGGGTCCACGCTCTGGAGATTGCCTCCCCCGCCGCAGCACAGAGATAGCTCTCTGCTATGCTCCAGTTCCACAAAGCTGACGCCGGGGATGCTCCTGATGATCTCCCTGGGCGCCTCGAAAACCCCACTGTTGCGCCCGAGATCGCAGGGATCGTGGTAGGTCGCCACCTCATCCAGGGGCTGGGGTTCCAGGCGCCCCTCCCTGACCAGCCGGGCCAGGTACTCGCTGGTGTGTAGGATCTCCAGATCGTATCCGTCCAGGCCCTCCTGGTAGTCGTGCTTCCAGACGTGATAACAGGAGGCGCAGCTGGCAATCAGAGTATGGATGCCCAGTTCCTTGACCATGGCCACGTTGTGCCGGGCAAACTCCCTGGCGTCATCCACAAAACCGGTGCTGAGCAGGGGAAATCCGCAGCACCACTCCTCACCGCCGAGGGTGGTGAAATCGACCCCCGCCTTCATCAGAAGCTGGCTGACGGCCAGGGGAATCTGGGCTGCCTGTGGAAAGAACGAGGAGACACAGCCCACAAAGTAGCAGACCTCCGCCCCCTCTTGCCGGTCCAGGTGTTCCGGCTCCTCGTCGAGGTCCTGCGCCCACTCCAGGCGGTCCTCGTTGTCAAAGGTGGAGACGTTTTTCCGGGACAGCAGGTTATCCCTGATGCTGTCGTAAGCCTGAGGCTCCTGGCCGGCCTGGGACAGGCGCCGGCGCAGTTCCAGCCACAGGCTGCGGGTATCGATGCCGGTGGCACAGTCCCGGGCACAGGCTCCGCACAGGGTGCACTGGGCGACCCGGCGGGCAAAATCTCCGGTCAGGGAGCTCTGGCGGCCCTTGGCAAATATCTCCTTGGCCATGCTGATCTTCCCCCTGGGGGAGGCCGATTCCCAACCGACTGCCTTATAGACCGGGCAGGCACTCCGGCAGTTGCCGCAGCGGCCGCAGACCAGCGCCTCTCTTTCCAGCCCTGCAAGCAGTTGACGGTTATCCATCGTCATCATCTGTCACCCCCTCGCCTCAGGCTCCCGATCCCCGCCAGGCATTTCATGCCGACCGCAAAAAACAGTGGGTTCAACAGCGGCGGCCACCCGTACAATTTGCCGGGATTGAGGATTCCTGCAGGATCGAGCCTCTTTTTTCGGGCCCTCAGTGCCGCCAACTGGCCTTTTGTGAAGATACGCCCGAGATAGGGGGTGTTCCACAGGCCCACCCCGTAGGGATAGCCTCCATGTCGGTAGCCCACATCATGGATCTTCTTCACCAGGCTGAGCCCGATGATATAGTCGAATACCTTGGTCTCATCGGCAAAAAACATGGTCATAACGATCGCCCGCTCCGGAGAGGCCACGTGCCCATATGTACAGAGCCCCAGACGGAGCTTGCGGGCAAGTTGTTCGATATCGGCCAGGTAGGACAACAGCGACCGCACCGGGAGCCAGACCTCTCCTCCCAGCTCCGATGGCCCGCTCCGCTTGAGCTTCAAGGATTTATACCGCTCGTCCCACTCCTCCAGGGCCGCCTCCGGCGGCAGGAGCGAGACCGAACTGTTGACGGCCACCAGCGACTCCACTGTCTGCTGGGCCGCTGCCAGTTCCTCCGGGGCGCCCTCGTAGTCGATGGCCAGCAGGCACCCGCCGGAGACTCCGTCCGGGGCGATCCCCTGCCGGTGCATCGCCCGCACGCAGGCATCGTCGGTGAAATGCAAATTATAGGGCGTGACACCGGCATCCTTGACCGCCGCCAGTACTCCGGCAATCTCCCCCAGGTCCGGGGAAGACAGGAGGTAATGACTCATCGGGTTGTTCCTGCGAATGACGATCTGCAGACCGGTCACGACACCCAGCGTCCCCTCGGAAGCTGCAAACCAGTCGAGGGGCGGATCGGAACCGAGGGTCAGATTGCGGATCTCCCCGTCCGGCAGGACCACCTCGGCTGCCCGCACCTGTGACAGCAGCGAACCGTATTTCACGCTGCCGATGCCATAGCCCATCATGGTGAACCACCCGCCGATGCTGGCGGATGGGGCGCTGCTGGGAACAGACTGCGGGGCCAGGCCGCGGGCGTTCAGGTAGTGCTCCAACTCGCCCCAGGTGGTGGCCGCCCTGACCGTGACCGTCATCTTCGCCTCATCCAGCTCCACCACGCCCCGGAGCAAATTGAGGTCCAGCACGATCCCTCCCCGGGCGGGCACCGTGTTGAAGTAGACGGTGGAAGCTCCGGCCCGGGGTGTCACCGGAATGCCGGCGGCGGAGGCCAGCTTGAGAACGGCAGAGACCTCGCCGGCATCTGCCGGCCGGGCCACCAGGTCCGGCACCGTCCGGAACAGGGGATCTACCAGCAGTGCCGGCACCGGAGCCAGGTCCCGGGCATAGAGAGCGCGCTCAAAGGAAGCGTCGGTGGCGCGCTCCCCGAATAGATGTTTGATCTGCAGCAGGGCTTCATTTTTTTCCATGTCTTCTCTCCCTCACCAGGATCTATCCGGCATGCTTGGCGATCTCTTCGGTCAGCCAGGACTCCAGTCCCGCTCCGCGCAGCAACTGGCTCAATCCCCCGTCCAGATCGTCCGGCTCGATCACGGCAATCCAACCCTGGCCGTAAGGATCGGCGTTCAGCGGC
>JAHFCR010000044.1:24566-26168 GCA_023249405.1 Peptococcaceae bacterium
CCGATCAGTTCCTTGTACTTCCGCTCCAGTTCTCCTTCCACATAGGCTGCCTGGTCCATCTGGACAAAAGCGGCAGCCAGTTCCGGGCACTCATCGGCGATCTGGGCCATGCCCTCGCCTAGTTCACCCAACAGCTCGTTCGGATCCTTTGCCATCGTCCTTACCTCCTGCTTGATTGATATCGGATAACAGATATCCATAACAGTGACCGCCCTGGTTAGATGAAGATCTTGTGCGGGTTCTCGATCAGATCGATCAGGATGCCCAGGAATTCCGCCGCCGGCGCCCCGTCGACGACCCGGTGATCGAAGGCCAGGGATAGACCCATCAGGGGACGGATTGCGATCTGCCCATCCACTACTACCGGACGCTCTACAGTGCGCCCGATCCCCAAAATGGCCGACTCCGGCTGGTTGATGATCGGCGTGAACCAGTCCACCGAGCCGTAGGCTCCGATGTTGGTGATGGTAAAGCTGCCTCCGGTCAACTCATCCGGCTCCAGCTTGTTCCGGCGCGCCCGCTTGGCCAGGTCCCGGATCTCCTTGCCGACTTCGTACAGACCCTTCTGGTTGGCGTCTCTGACCACAGGCACGACCAGGCCGTCCGCCAGGGCGACGGCCACACCGATGTTGACCTCTTTCAAGACCCTGATCTGCTCCCCATCCAGGGTGGCATTCAAGGCCGGCTTCTTCTCCAGGGCACGGGCCACCGCCTTCACCAGCAGGTCGGTGACGGAGGTCTTCTCCTTGTCCTTGACTCCGTTGTTGATCTTCTTGCGCAGGGCCAGGAGCGCCGACAGGTCGACGCTGGTGTGGTGGGTGACCTTAGGGGCCACCGTCCAGCTGTTGGCCATGTTGTCGCCGATAGCCTTCCTCATCCCCTCATAGGGGATGACCTCCAGGGTTGGCCGATCATCAGCGGAGGGAACTCCATCCACGATCGCCTTCTCCACGTCTTCCCTGGTGATCCGGCCGTCAGGGCCGGTCCCGGCCAGCCGCCGGTAATCGATGCCGTTCTCCTCGGCCAGCTTCCTGGCCGCCGGTGAGATCCGTACTTTTTCCCCGTCCGCGGCGCCTCCCGGAGCTGCAGGTGCTGCCGCGGCCACCGGCGCCCCCTGCAGCAGTTCGGCGATATCATCGCCGACAGCCCCGACCACACCGATCAGGCCGCCGATCGGAAGCTTCGTCCCCTTGGGGGACACGATCTTCAGCAAAACCCCGTCCTGGGGTGATTCTACCTTGTTGGTGATCTTTTCGGTCATGACCTCCACGACCGCCTCACCCTTTTTAACAGCGTCTCCTTCATTCTTGAGCCACTTGGCCACAGTGCCCGTCTTCATGGACATTCCCATTTTGGGCATCGCAATCTGCGTTGCCATCTATTGACCCTCCTTTAGCCAGTTCGAATTACCGATAATATCTGCCCGGCGGAAAAAGCCACTGGCCACGGCCTGCCGCAGGATATTCCTGATATTGACCACATTGGGTCCGCCAGAGTCCAGCCTGATCGCCGCCGTTTCACCCGGCCTTACCTCAACCTCTCTCTCGCCGTCCAGGGCGATGACACAGGGAATGTGACCAATGGCGATCTCCTCATCCAGCG
>JAHFCR010000045.1 GCA_023249405.1 Peptococcaceae bacterium
GAGACCGAGCTCCCGCACCGTAGCGAAGACATCGATCCCGGCGCCCTCCATCGAGGGGCGGCCCCGTTCCGGGTGGCGGCACTGCCCGCCGGAATCCTGGGCGCAGTCGGGGCAGAGAGCGCAGGGCCCCGCCCATAAAGCAAAAGCCTTGTAATAGCCATCCTTGAAGGCCAGCTGCTCAGCCTGCAACACCATTTTTTGGAAATCGCCCGCGGGGGGCTCCCCTTTTAGCAGCAGGGCCGACTTAAATTCCCGCAACACCTTTCTTGTTTTCTCAGGAGTTGGCGAATGGGGTGGGCAGTGGCGCTGGCCATAGTGAGAGCAGCCGAACTGACAGCGCAGGCCGGCCCAGTCAACTACCCTGACCTCGCTTGGCGCCATCGGATACACACCGGCAAAGCCGAGCGCCCGGACCCTCGAGATCAGACGCGTCCCGGCATCGAGGCTCAGGGCAGCCAACGCCGCCGGTTCCCGGGCAGCGACCAGCACGGCAGTGTCTGACGGGAGCGAAATCAGTCCGGTGGTGACCAGTTGCCGGCCGGCGAGTTGCCGCTCCACCCAGGCTGCGGGAAAGACCATTCCGTTGTAGGTATTGGCCAGCATGTTCAGGTCGAGCAGGGCTGCTTTGGCGGCCTGGTGCTCCGGGAAAAAGTCGTGGATTAACAGATAGCCGCCGGGATTCAGGCAGGCCGCCGCCTGCTCCAGAACCCTGCCGATCTCCGGCTGGGAGTATGCATGGATGATATTGGAGAGGATCACCAGGTCATAGCCTCGTTCCGGCAGCGGCCACCGCTCCAAGATATTAGCCTTGCAGAAACTCATCCGTTGACCCAAACCGCGCTCCTGCAGTATTTCCCCGGCCACCTCCAGCACCTGCGGCAGATCCACCAGGGTCGCCCGGCTATGGGGGAAGCGCTCCAGGAAACCGGCGGCCATAGCTCCGGAACCGGCGCCGATATCGATGATCGACGCACCGTTAAAGAGATCGTCACAATCGCCGAAGAGGGGCAGGATCTGCTCTATCTTGCTCCTGGCCACGTTGTCCATCGCTCTGATGTAACGCCTGATCCGGTCTGCCATTCCCTCCGGGTCGTCGTCCCGGGGATAGCTGACCCTTCCCCCGGCCTGCAGGCACTGCGGCAAGCAGCCCCAACTGCTCATCAGATCACGCCGCCAGAGTATCGAGTCCCCCTGGTAGTGAGCTTTCCCCTGTACCAGGCAGTCGCTGGACAGCCTGGTATGGTAAAAGCGGTCGCCATCCCGGGTCAGCAGACCCATGGCGACCTGGGCTTCCAGCAGCCGTTCGGCGGCCTGGGCGTTCCATGTCAAACGGTCAGCCAACTCGGCGGCGGTTTTCCCGCCGTCGCTCAGCAGGTCGAAGATACCCGCCTCCACCGCAGTAAAAAGCGCCCGGGAGAACCAGTAGCCGGTGGCCAGATCCTCCAGGTATTGCGGCCCGGACGACTGAGGATCGTATTGCAGGTCAAAAGGTCTCATCATCGTTGCTCCTCGTTAAGATTACGGCTGGATAGAGAAAATACCTGCATCACAGCTATAAATGACAGGGGACCTCTCTTGTCAATTGCGCCGGAACAATCACTGTTAAAACTGCGGCGTTTAGTCCGAGCAAACCGGTTCTTTAAAGAAAACAAGGTTAGACGTCGACCTCCTCGAGGCTGGAGATCTCGCAGCAGCGGGGAAGGGCATTGATAAAGAAGCGGCCGTACCACTTGGTCCGCAGCCGGAGATCCAGGATGGCCACCAGGCCCCGGTCATGCCGGGTGCGGATCAGCCGCCCGAAACCCTGTTTCAGACGCAGCACTGCCTCCGGCAGGGTGTAGCTCATGAAGGCGTTCCGGCCGGAGTTTTCGATCGCCCTGACCATGGCCTCGGTAACCGGGTCGTCCGGCACGGCGAAGGGCAGCTTGACCAGGATCACGCAGGCCAGGGCCTCCCCCTGCACGTCCACCCCCTCCCAGAAGGAGGAGGTGGCAAACAGCACCGAGTGCAGGTCCTGCCGGAACTCCTCCAGCAGCTTCTGCCGGGGCAGATCGCCCTGGCGAAGCACCCTCCAGGGCAGCCGGTCTGCCAACAGGCCGTAAACCTCGTTCATTCCCCTGTAGGACGTGAACAGCACGAAGGCGCGCCCATCGGTGGACCTCAGAATGGACTCCACCACCGGCGCCACCCGCCTGTGGAAATCCGGCTGCCGCGGGTCCGGCAGGTCCGGTGGCACGTAGAACAGGCACTGCCTGGAAAAGTCGAAGGGGGACGGCAGGGATGCCTCCAGGGCCGAGGAACAGCCGACGGCGTTTTTCAGATAATCAAAGCTGCCGCCGATGCTGAGGGTGGCCGAGGTCATGACCACGCTGGCGATCTCCCCGTTCTCGAACAGGGACTGGGCCAGGTGGCCGGAGACGTCCAGATGGGTGGCATGCAGGGTCACTAGCTGACGCCGGCTGGACTTGCTCAACTCCACCCAAAACACTTTGTTGTCGTCGCCGGCCTCCAGAATCTCCTGCAGGTCGCCGGCGTAGCGGTCCAGACAGCTAAGCAGGGCCTCCTCCCGCTCTCCCAGCAGGTCCGCCGCAAAACTGGTCTTGACCCGGGCCGCCGCCTGCAGCAGGTTATCCCCCAACGATCGCAGCCGGTCGCTATCCGGCAGCAGAAACCGCCCGGACTCTCCGCCGGCAGCCCCGATGCCGCCGGCTTGCAGACCGCCGGGGCCAAATTCGGCCACTGCGGCGAAGAATTCGTTATTGAGTCCCAGGGCGGCGTTCAGCGCATCCAGGTTGACTCCGTCCAGCCGCCGGACCTGGAACAGCAGTACCGGCAGCCGCATGCTGGAGACCATGGTGCTCATACTCTGACGGGCGACAGCCTCCACGTGGTGCGCCTCGTCCAGGATCACCGCCTGGTAGTCGGGCAGCAGGCCGGCCCGGCCGCCGCTGCCGATACGCACGTTCAGATCGGTGAAGAACAGGGCATGGTTGCAGATGATCAGCCCGGCGTCCTGCAGCCTCGCCCGCGCCCTGACGAAAAAGCAGTCCCGGTAGAAGGAGCACTTCCTGCCGGCGCAGCTATCGTCCGGATTGATGCGGCCCCACAGTTCCCCCGGGGCAAAATCCAGCTCCGAGCGGTCGCCGGTCTCCGTGCGCTCCGCCCAGTCCAGCAACCGGTGGAACTGGTCGGCCTCGAACAGGGACGGGGATTGCATCTCCTCGCGCCAGCGCTGCAGGCAGAGGTAGTTTCCCTTGCCCTTGGCCAGCATCGCCCGGAATTCGATGCCCAGGGCCTGCTCCAGGAAGGGGATGTCCTTGTGCAGGAGCTGCTCCTGCAGGGCGATGGTGCCGGTGCTGACCACCGCCCGGCCACCGCCCAGATTGAGGGCGAGAGGAACCAGGTAGGCAAAACTCTTGCCGGTACCGGTACCCGCCTCCACCAGGGCGTGCCGTTCCTGCTGCAGGGCGCGCTCCACCAGGAGCGCCATCTCGATCTGCTGCTCCCGCACCTCATAATCGGGTATGCGCTCCGGGAGCACATCCCGGAACATCTGATCAACTGTGGCTACTTGGAATCACCGTCCAAAACTCCAGCTGCTTTTCTTCCTACAAGGGAATTATAACGCAATCTCGCAGGGGCCTTGTTAAAAATAAAACTACGTCGCATAATGGGGCTGGACCACCGGAACCTGCTATCCGGTGATGAGTCACCGGACGCGGGAAAACTCCAGGGAAAAGGGTGTGAGGGCGGGCATGACTAAACAAAAGCAAAAGACTGCCAAACCGGGCCAGGGACCGCAAAAAACCACGGGAGGAGCCGCAATTAAGCGTGAAGAGCCAGCCGATTACCGGGTAAATCTGGCCACCCTGGCGCACGACTGGCCGATCCTGATCTTGCTGCTGCTGTTGGTGGTGGCATCCGTGTTCGTCTATCCCCACCTGCCGGTACGGGTGCCCGGCCACTGGAACGTTGCCGGCCAGGTGGACCGGTACACCTCCCGGAGCTTTGCCGCCTTCTTCTACCCGTTGCTGATCATCTGGATCTATCTGATGATGGTGCTAATACCGCTAGTCGACCCGAAGCGCCAGAACTACGTCCGTTTTGAGGGCGCCTACCGCCTGCTGCGCAGCGCTCTGGTGCTGTTCCTGAGTGGGACGTGGGCGATCACCATCCTGACCGGACTGGGTTACAGCCTCAACGTGGGGATGATCATGAAGGGAGGCATCGGCCTGCTGTTCCTGCTGATCGGCAGCGTGATGGGGCAGATCCGGTTCAACTACTTCGTAGGGATCAGGACGCCCTGGACGCTGGCCGACGAGAGGGTATGGCTGACCACCCACCGCTTCGGCAGCCGGATCTGGGTGCTGGGCAGCCTGCTCATCCTGCTGGGTTCATCGATATCCGGCCTCTGGGGGGCGATCTTCTTCATCGGGATACTGCTAATGATGACCCTGGGACCGATCATCTTCTCCTACATGGAGTTCAAAGGACTGCGCACGAAACCATAGGCTGGCCCGAAGCAAGGAGAAGGTCAGGGCCGGACCAGCTTCTTCTCACATTCGGCGCTCTCGCTCTCACGTTCCTCCGGGGGCAGGATGCCCATCCGGTTAAAGAAATTGTGGCTGTAGAGGCCCATAAAAACCGCCAGCACACTGACGGCCGTGAGCACATACAGCCCCAGACCGATAGCCATGCCCAGACCGGCGGTGGCCCACAATTCGGCGGCGGTGGTCAGGCCCCTGACCCGGCCGCGGTCCTGCATGATCATTCCGGCGCCTAGAAAGCCGATGCCCGTGATGATCTGAGCGGCCACCCGGCCGGGGTCAATGCTCCGGGTGATCGCTCCCACCGGCACTACCTGCAGCCCGTAGGCGCTGACGATCATGAACAGGGTGGAGCCGATGCAGACCAGGGAGTAGGTCCTGATCCCCGCCGGTTTTCGGGAGACGGTGCGTTCGAAGCCGATGATCAGGCCGACCAGCAGCGAGACCGCCATCCTGAGAAGCACTTCCTGGTGCGAGAGCACGTCATTCACCCCGCATAATTACCTTTTTCTGCATTATACGCCCCCGCAACCGGACTGGCAAGGTTCGTCCTATATAGCCCTGCCTGCACAAGATGAGCAGTGCGGCCAAGCGCTGCAGACAAATCGGGACCGGGTGCGCTTGCCCTCCACACTGTCCACCCTGACCAGGCGCATATTCCGATAGGATCGTCCACCTGTTCCGAGGTTGTCGTCCACTTGTAAAATTTCCAGGCCGGAGCGAAGTGACGAAAAAGGATGACGCCATTTACTGAACGTCATTCTCAATAAGAATAGATTATTACCGGGGTTAAGAGGCACCTAACTGTTTGCCCACAGTCAGCTTTCTCATAGACGTGCCAAATAACGGAACTTTATACCATGCGGCATAAATAGCAGGGAGCACCAGCAAGGTTAATATCGTCGCAACCAATAAACCGCCACTCATTGCCACAGCCATCGGCCCCCAAAAGGAATTTGTGATTAACGGCACCATCCCCATGACCGCAGCCACAGCGGTTAACATAATGGGTCGAAATCTCAGGATGGCCGAATCGATAATGGCATCCCGTATAGATTCGCTGTTCTTACTATGCTGGGCGATTTGATCGACCAGAATAACGGAGTTTCTTATGACAATGCCCATTAGGGCTAAAATGCCCAGTACTACAACAAAGCCCATCGGTCTTTTTAAGATGAGCAAAGCCCATGTAACTCCGATTATTCCTAGCGGTCCGGTTAGCAATGTCATAATCATTTTAGGCACGTTTTGGAGCTGAAACATCAAAAACAGGATAATTAAGATGATCATTAAGGGGACCACCTGTTTAACCTGAGACAATCCCTTCTCGCTCCTTTCAAGAGCGCCCCCGATGTCTATACTATATCCAGCAGGTAGAGTATTTCTAAAGGATTCGAGCTGATTGTATATATTGGTGGCTGCGTCATTGCCGGTTATTCCCGGCAATACTTCGGCCTGTACCGTGATAGACGGTTTCAAATCCCTTCTTCCGATCAAACCGTCCTCAGCATCATAACGAATCTGAGCAACTTGATCCAGCGGAATTGAAGCGCCGCCCGGCAGCCGGATATTTAAATTCTTCACATAAGCCAGGTCATGGCTGTCGGTTGAATCCATTTTGACCACGATACTTACTGTTTTATCATTTTGTCTGAAATCAGATACCGGAGTACCGGACAGTTGCCCCTGAAGAACTGCGGAAATCTGCTGGCTGTCCAGCCCGAGCATTCTGGCTTTATTCTGGTCCACCTCAACAGTTAATACTTTCGTTTTTTCAAACCAGTCAAAGTTAATATTGCATAGCCGGGGGTCGGCAGCCATTGTATCCCGTACTTTTTCCGCAATCTGGCGCACCTTATCTTCATCGTAGCCTGTGACACGGAGCATAACCGGGTAGGTGCTGGGCGGGCCGTTCTGGATAGTCTTGATGTGGCTTTGCACATTTTCAAACCCGCTGGATAACACTTGCTGGACATTCTTGCTTACCCTGTCTCTCGCAGCAACATCCTTGGTCAATATGACAAACTGTGCAAAATTGGTATTCTGCGCAGCGGGGTCCACCGATAAGGCAAACCGGGGAGTCCCCATTCCCACATAATAGGCGTAATGAATAATATCCTTATCTTTATCTAGATCTCCCGACAAACGGCTGGCTGCTTCTTGCGTCGCATCAATAGAAGAGCCTTGAGGTAAAGTCATATCGATCAGAAGTTCGGGACGGGTAGCGGCCGGGAAAAATTCTTTCTGAACAACATGGGAAAGCGTAAAACCGGAGATGCAAAATGCTATTAGCGTAGCAATGATTACGAATTTACGTCGATTTAAACACCAGTCTAAAATGCTGCGAAATTTGTTATAAAACTTGGTATCATATATATCCTGCCCTTTCTCCCGGACTTGTTTTACTTTAATCAAATCAGATCCCAATACCGGAACAAAGCAAACTGAGACCAGCCAAGATAAGAGCAGGGCGATGGTAACAACGGCAAACACACTTCCCGTGTATTCAGATGCATTTCCCCTGGAAAGACCAATGGGCGTAAATGCGGCACAGGTGATCAGGGTGCCGGTGAGCATAGGAAAGGCTGTTGATGTATAAGCAAAACTTCCTGCTTTAAAACGATCCCATCCCTGCTCCAGCTTTACCGACATCATCTCAATGGCTATAATCGCATCGTCAACCAGCAAACCAAGCGCAATGATTAGAGCCCCCAGTGATACTTTGTGCAGAGGGATCCCCAAAAAGTACATTCCGACAAACGCTCCTGCAATGACCAGAGGAATAGCTATTGCCACTACTACTCCTGTCCTGAATCCCAGGCTCAATAAACTTACCAGCATTACAATAAGCAGGGCCAGGATAAAGGTTTCTAAAAAATCATTAATGGAATCAGTAACAGCCTGGGGTTGATCGGCCACCTGATCTATATTTAAACCGGCAGGCAGACCGTTTTTAATCTGCAGCAAGGTGTTATTCAGGTTTTTACCCAAATTTAGAATATTGCCGCCCTTCTCCATGGAGACTGCGATCCCTAGGGCAGGCTTTCCATTGTAAAACATTTTGGGATCAGGCGGAACTGAATAACTGCGCGTAATTTTCGCGATGTCTCCCAGGCGAATAGTTTGATTACCCGCTTTAATCGGTAAATTGGAGATGTTGTTCACATCATCGAACATGCCGCTTACACGAAGATATACGTTGTCTGACGAGGTCTCAATCATTCCTGCAGGTATAACCGAATTCTGGGCCTGCAGCGTGCTGGCGATTGTACTTGAACTGATACCAAGCTCTGCCATTTTCGAGTTTTCTATCTGGATGAAAATTTTCTCCGTTTGCACACCTATGAGTTCCACTTTTTTGACGTCTTTAACACCAAGCAAAGTTCTTCGGATGTTTTCCGCTTTTTCTCTCATTTCCTCATAGGTGAAGCCATCGGATGTCAAGGCATAAATGCACCCGTACACATCATCATAGCGATCGTTAAAAGTAGGGCCTTGTATATTTGAGGGTAAAGTGCTTTTAATATCGTTGATTTCATTGCGCACTTCAACCCAGGTGTCCCTAATCTTATCCGGCGGCACGTCTTCTTTAATAGCAATAAAAATAATCGCCCGTCCAGCCAGGGAATAGCTTCTTATGTAATCCTTATTGGGAATATCCTGCAGTTTCTGTTCTATTTTATCGGTAACCTGTTGCTCAACCTGACTTGCGGTTGCACCCGGCCAGGCGACTGTCATATACATTTCCCGGATGGTAAATTCGGGATCTTCATTTCTCCCGAGTCTTGGGTAAACAAAAATCCCGGCCGCCACTATTGCAACAGCCAAAAAGTAAACCAGTTGTTTTCGATTCAGACACCATTCCGTCAGGTTAAAACCATTCATTAACTATCACTTCCTATTCTAACTGCCTGCCCCTCGAGCAGACTGTTGACACCGGCTGTCACCACCACATCTCCTTTGCCTAAGCCTGCGCTAACCGCAACCTGATCGCCGCTGAAGTCAGCTATAGTGATATTTTTTAAGCTGACCACATTTCCATTAACAATCCAGACCTGGGGAGATGAAGCTTTTTGATAGACGGCAGCAAGTGGTATCCATATCGCTCCAGATGAATCATTCTGACTTACGGAGACGTTCGCAGTCATTCCGATTTGTATACTGGGAGGGGGATCGATAAGGCTTATTCTCACTGTGTAAGTACGGGAGGCGTCGTTGGCTACGGGAGATATTACCCGCAAAGCACCATTTACTTTGATATCTGGCAAGGCCCAAAAGCCCACACTGATTTTCCGGGCGTTCTTTAGCTGGTCAACTCTATTTTCGGGAACATTTATTTCTACTTCCAATTGATTATTCTGAACCAGGGTGACCATCTTTTGCCCGGCCGTTACAACCTGCCCTTCTTCAGCAGCAATGCTGCCGATGATTCCTGACTTATCGGCACGCAGTTTACAATAGCCGACTTGATTTGAATACTGCGCATACAATGCATTTACCTGATCAAGCGCAGCTTTAGCAACGTTATCCGTATTAACTGAATCATCATAAAGCGCCTTAGATGTAGCTCCTGCCTGATAAAGCTGTTCAGAACGCTTTAAATTATCTTCGGCAAAATTGTATTTGGACTCCGCTGATGACACCTGGGCTGCATAATTATTTACTACCTGCTCTAAATCGCTGGAATCCAATTCCATTAGAACCGTTCCTTGCTCGACCTTGTCACCCACTTCCACGTTTCTCTTCACAATCTTTCCACCCACTTGAAATGCCAATTGGCTTTCATAACGAGGATAAACTTGCCCAGGATAAATATAGTCTGAATCCTTATTTGAGATAGCTATTTTGAGCGTTCTAACCAAAGGAGGCTGCAAAATGGTTTTTTCCTGCTTGGAACCGATTTTCACTTTAACAACAATTAAAATGATGGCTAAAATCCCCAGGGCGATAAATATGACCTTTTTCTCCTTAGGACTCATTAAAAAACCTCCTTTTAATTAAACGTTTATTTTATCATGGGCAAAAAAATAACTGTTAAATATAGTCTTTTAACCAGTGGTGGAAATACCTTGCAGGTAGTGCTTGATGGACTGTTCTATACAATTATTGGCTTCTTTTCCCGCCGATAGTTCCTGGCTAAGAGGCACGGCCAAAAAAAAGAAGTTGATTAGGCCTACTAAGGCAATGGCAGCGACTGCGGGGTCGACTTCCGCCTTAAAGACCCCTGTGTCGATGCCTTGTTGTATGCAATCTCGAAGGAAGTAATTTATCTTCACGATTGTTTTTTTCACAATACTTTGGTAACAATTTGTAGGATTAATGATTTCCACCATTACCAGGCGAATCAGATAAGGATACTGATTATGGGCAGCAATAAGCTGCTGCGCGAAGCAGCAGATTTTTTCCGGAGGAGCAAGCATTTTTTGTGGCATTTTGTTAACAATTGATTCAAGAATAGCTAACTGGGTTGATAGGATATGCGAGTATAATTCTTTTTTTCCGCCAAAATAATAAGAAATGAGCGCGCTATTGACTTCAGCCGTTTGAGTCAATTCTTTTACAGATACACCCTCATATCCTTTAACAGCAAATAAAATGGTAGCGCTCTCTATAATACGGTCAGATACTGATTTATTGGGAAGTTGTGCACCCATTGCTTCTCTCCTGACCAACATTAATTAAATGTTTATTTAACTAATCATACCATGTTTACCCATTATGTCAATAGAGCGGCAGGCCGTCGACGTACTTCTGATGCAGGATACAGTATCGGCCACGGGTTGATGGGAGGCCAGGCTGCTGGGAATGACTGGCAGAAGGCGCCGGCGCGTGACAATGGGGGCGCTGATTTCTTCATGCTCACAGCGGCGGCTCTTGAATAGCCTGATCTCCAACGCCCTTATCGGCCACGGACTAAAAGTGTGCCGGAAACAAACGGGAGTAAGTATGGCCAATGCGTTCCGCTATTCGCCAGGCAATTTATAACCGGCGGCCGCCGAAGACCGCCAGCTCGAAGATCTTGAAGTAGCAGCCCACATCCTGGTAACCGATCTCCCGCAGCCACCGGCACTGGTCCTCCAGCGGCGCCAGCAGGTTGGCCTCCTTGTCGGGGCGATGGTAGTACTGATCCGCCACCTGCTGCCTGGTCAATTGCGGGAACTGCTGCCGGTGCAGCTCATGCAGGTTGTCGATAAACAGGTTCTCGAAGCGGGCGGAGACCCAGGGGCTGTCCGGGGTCACGTGCTCGATGTTCACAAAGATCCCCCCGGGACGCAGCAGACTGAGGATCTCCCGGTAGAGTTCCCGCTTCCGCCCGTCATCCTGGTGGTGAATGGAGAAACCGGAGACGACGGCGTCAAACGGGGCGCGCTCCCGCACCAGGTCCACCCACGCCGGGTCTCCATAATCCCCCTGCACAAAGTGCAGCCTATACGGCTGCGAGGCAAAGCTATTCCTCGCCTCCTGCAGCATCGGCTGCGAGAAGTCGAGCAACACCCCCTCCGCCCCGGGATGCTGGTCCAGGATCGCCCGGGCGAGGGCGCCGCCGCCGCAGCCGAGGTCGAGAAAGCTCCCGATCTCCACATCCAACGCCTTCAGCAGTTGCAGCATCACGGCGATCTGCTCCCCGGCCAGGGGGATCGCTCCCCGCACCCCGTCCAGGTAGACCCGGGCGAGGGCGGCATCCTTCCAGACTTCAGCCCGCTTCATTCAGCACTCATCCTCCGTATGCTCAGCGTTCATGTCCCCGTACACCCCGGCACGGCATGTTTCACTCATCATCCGGCGCCGGCTGCGACCAGGGGAAGCTGCGGATATCCTCCAGCCAGCCGGTCAGGTCGGCGATCTCCACGGCCACCGCCGCCGGGGCCGGCCCGCCGGGCAGGTCGCGCCGGGCGACGCAGGCCTCGATGGAGATGTATTCAAAGACGTCCGAATCAAAAAACGGGGAGATATTGCGGTACTCGCTGTAGGATAGGTCCTCCAGGCGCTTGCCCTTCTGGATGCAGTAGAGCACCGCCTCGCCGGCGATCCGGTGGGCGTCCCGGAAACTGACGTTATGCCAGACCAGGTAGTCCGCCAGATCGGTGGCGTTGGTGAAGTCTCCGCCGGCAGCCGTCCGCATCCGCCCCTCGTTCGCCGTCAGTGTCCGCACCAGCGGGACCAGGATGCCCAGACAGCCCCGCACCGTGTCGATAGTGTCGAAGACCGCCTCCTTATCTTCCTGCAAATCCTTGTTGTAGGCCAGGGGCAGCCCCTTGAGGGCGGTCAGGATGCCCGTCAGGTGGCCGTACACCCGCCCGGTCTTGCCCCGCACCAGCTCCGGGGCGTCCGGGTTCTTCTTCTGGGGCATGATGCTGCTCCCGGTGGTGTAGGCATCGTCCAGGGCCACGAAGCCAAACTCGCTGCTCGACCAGAGGACCAGTTCCTCGGAGAAGCGGCTGAGGTGGGTCATGATCAGGGAGGCGGCGAAGATGAACTCCGCCACGAAGTCCCGGTCGGAGACCGCATCCAGGGTGTTGGCGGCAATGTCCCGGAAACCCAGTTTGCGGGCGGTGTAGACCCGGTCGATCGGAAAGGTCGTCCCGGCCAGCGCCCCGGCCCCCAGCGGGCAGATATCGGTGCGCTTGTAACAGTCCCGCAGGCGGGCGTAGTCCCGCCGCAGCATCTCGCAGTAGGCCAGCAGGTGGTGGGCGAAAGTGATCGGCTGCGCCCGCTGCAGATGGGTGTAGCCGGGCATGATCGTCTCCTCATGCTCCCGGGCGCGGTGCGCCAGGGCCTCGATCAGGTCGAGCAGCAGACCGGCCAGCCCCTCGATCTCATCCTTCAGGTAGAGGCGCAGGTCCGTGGCCACCTGGTCGTTGCGGCTGCGGGCGGAGTGCAGCTTCTTCCCCGCCTCGCCGATCCGTTCCACCAGACAGGCTTCGATGAAGGAGTGGATGTCCTCCGCCTCGGGATCAAACTCCAGCAGTCCCTGGGCGATCTGCTCCCGGATCTGCTCCAGCCCCCGCACGATCTGCTCGGCCTCGTCCAGGTCGATGATCCCCTGGCGCCCCAGCATCCGGGCATGGGCGATCGAGCCCCGGATGTCCTGCCTGTATAAGCGGGCATCAAAGGCCAGGGAGTTTTGAAACTCCTGCATCTCCCCCGCCGTCTCCTTCTCGAACCTGCCGCCCCACAGCTTTTTCAAATCCGGCGTCCTCCTATAAGATCGAATCATTAAGCTCGAATCAGACACTGCCTGGCGATCGCCCCTGGCAGTCAACGCTGCCAGGCGATCGAGTCTATGAAAATATTTTATCATTCACTGCGCCCATATTCCATGCCAGAGTACGGATATCCTGCTCCTCAACGCAGGATATCCGTTCCGGAAACAGCCGCAGCAGACATGCTGGGCGAACACGAAAGAGGGCGGATCTCAGCGATCCGTCCTCCGGTGATAGCGTAATGTGCGGGAGCCTACCCGACCAGTGACTTGCCCAGGGCGAAGGCCTCATCCAACAGCTCCGGCTTGTTCTTGACGGAACCGGGCTCGTTGTTGCCGCCGCCGCCCACGACCCCCTGCACTCCTACGCCCAGGATGTTCGTGAGCACCTGGCCGAGCGATTCCAACACTTTGCGGTAACCGGCCTCGTCGCCGCCGCCGGATGAGAAGGCCAGGGCAGCCTTCTTCCCGGGAGGGACGGTGCTGGGTTTGCCGAAATTGAGGAAGGCGTAGAGACGGTTCACAAACAGCATGGTCTGGGCGGTCAGATAGCTCATATAGATCGGCGAGCCGACCACGATGCCGTCCGAGGCCAGCAGGTCGGCATAGATCGGGGTCATGTCATCCTTCTGACGGCAGACCCCGTCGTGTGTCTTACAGTAGCCGCAGGCCTGGCAACCCTTGATATTCAGCTCGTTGAGGTTGTAAACCTTGGTTTCCGCCCCCGCCTCCGCCGCTCCGGCGAGAATCCGGTCCACCAGCGTCGCCGTATTGCCTCCCTTGCGCGGGCTGCCCACAATCCCTATAACTCTCATCAGTCATGCTCCTCTCGAATTAAATTTTTGTGTAACGCTCAGTTTATAGTATAATCTTTATTAGAATATTAAGGGAAGTAGTTACATTTAGGGAACTGAGTCACCCGGGGGGAAGTTTTATGGCAGGACAGGATAGGGATGACGAGAAAAAAATTTGCTGCCCGCTGGAGCGGACCTTCTCCATCATCAGCAGCAAGTGGACGCTGTTCATCCTGCGGGAACTGGCCAGCGGCACCAAGCGCTTCGGCCAGCTCAGGAACAATCTGCACGGCATCAGCCCGAAGACCCTGACCCTGCGGCTGCGGGAACTGGAGCAGAACGGGATCCTGAGCAAGAGGATCTATCCGGAGATACCGCCCAAAGTGGAGTATCAACTGACTCCCAAGGGAAGGAGCCTCAGGGAGATCCTGGTGCCCCTCGCCATCTGGGGCGCCTCCAATTTCGAGGAGGGGGCAGGGCCGCCCGAGCCTGCCTGCTCCCTGTGCGCCAACCTGCCGCTGTGCGGCCAATGCTGTCCTCAGCAAGATGACACTGCCAACTGCCAGGGGGACGAGCCTTTTGTCAGGAGCTTGGGCAAGCCAGAACAAAAGGTGTAATATCATTGTCAAAGGCGGCAAAAGAACCGTCCCCTTTGACATTTTGCCAATCATTATGGAGGCGAATATTATGGACGAAGCAACGGATCAGGCTTTCACGGAAGGCCCCACGTTGAACAACGGGGCGACCATGCCCTGGTTGGGGCTGGGCGTTTATAAGGTCTGGGATGCCGACGAGGCGCTGAGGGCCGTGAGCACGGCCATCGCCGCCGGCTACCGCAGCATCGACACGGCATCCATGTACCAGAACGAGGAGGCGGTCGGGCGGGCGATCCGCGAGTGCGGCCTGCCGCGCCGGGAACTGTTCGTCACCACCAAACTCTGGAACACGGACCAGGGCTACGAGTCAACCCTGCGGGCGTTCGAGGCTAGCCGCCAGCGGCTCGGCCTGGAGTACATCGACCTGTACCTGGTGCACTGGCCGGTGCCGGGCAAGTACCGGGAGACCTGGCGGGCCATGGCGCACCTGTACCGGGAGGGGAACGCCAGGGGGATCGGGGTGAGCAACCACCAGATCCCCCACCTGATAGCGATCATCGAGGACACCGGCGTGACACCGGCGGTCAACCAGATCGAACTGCACCCGCTGCTCACCCAGAAGGACCTGCTGCAATTCGCCCGGGAGCAGGGAATCCAGCCGGAGGCCTGGCGGCCGCTGATGGGAGGCAATTTAGATCTTCCGTTGTTGAAGCAGCTGGCTGAAAAATACGGCAGGACCGCCGCCCAGATCGCCCTGCGCTGGAGCATGCAGAACGGCGTGGTGGTGATCCCCAAGTCGGTGCACGAGGAGCGTATCCGCGAGAACTCCCAGATCTTCGATTTTGAACTGGATGACGAAGACCTGGCCGCCATCGATGGCCTGAATGAGAACCGGCGCTTCGGCCCGGACCCGGACCACGTGAACTTCTAAGCCCGGTTGCGCATATGGAGACGGCGGCGGACTAGCGGGCGGCAGGCCTGACCAGGGTCTTCACGATATCGGCCCGGCCGATGATCCCGACGATGGCGCCGTCGTCCAGCACCGGCACCCGTTTGACCCGGTGGTCCACCATCAGGGCGGCCACCTGCTCGATCTCCGCCTCCCCATCGACGGCGATCACGTCGGTGGTCATGATCTCGGAGGTCTTGCTGGCCGCCAGCTTCTTGAAATCCTCGCGGTACCTGGCGATCCCGGTCACGTAGATGATGGCGCCCAGGATGTTGACAAACCCGGGGGTCCGGGGGTTGGTCTCCTTGTGGATCAGGTCGGCGTCGGTGACGATGCCCACCAGCTTCCCCTCTCTGTTGACCACCGGGGCGCCCGAGATGTGGTTTTCCGTCAACACCCGGGCCAGCTCCTCGATCGAAGTGTCCTCTTGGACGGTAATCACGTTCTTATTCATGATATCCCTGGCTAACATCACGATCACCTCATCATATTTGCCCTGCCCAAATCCGCCTGTTTATCAGCCGGCACTGGCCTCGTCCGGCCCGGCGACATGCCGCCGGCAGCAACGCCGATCATAATTCTATGTCTATTATATCCCACTTTGTACATCGTGCCAGCAGGCAACGATCGATCAGGCCTCGTTACGCAGGCTTTATGCCAAGACCGGCCTCAGCCAGCCCTCCAGCTCACCCCTGGTCATGGAGCCATCAGCCACAGCCATGATCACCCTTTCCAGTTCTGCATCCGCCACGGTCAGATGCCGCCCGTTAAGCGCCGGCATCATCAACAACACATAAGCGCCGGTGCGTTTATTGCCATCGGCAAAGGGATGGTTCTGGATCAGGCCGAAGACAGTGGCAGCGCACTTGCTCTCCAGATCGGGGAATAGCTCGCGCCCCTCAAAGGTAACCTTGGCATTCTCCACTGCTGATTCCAGCAGACCGGCGTTGACGATGCCCTGCATGCCACCTGTTGCCGCCAGCACTTTATCATGCAGGAATACCACCTCATCGACCGTCAGATAGCGAATCATTCGGCCAGTCTCCTGAATAGCTGAATCCGTTCCACCAGAACGCTGTCAGCCAGCCGATCAAATTCTTTCCTGGCCGCCAGTTCCCGCTCATACTGCTCCAGGTCGATGACCAGGTACTTGGGCTTGTTGTTTTTCATCAAAATCACCCGGCTCCGTTCATCCACCAACCGGGCCACCCTGGAAAAATTCTGGTTCGCCTCGGTGATGCTGACCAGGCAATCAGTCGGTACCAGCATATTCGTCAACCCCCTATTAGGATATTTCTATATATTATTATATCCTATTTCTCGTCCTATAATAACCTGCAATATGCGCCCCTGATCAGGCTCTCCTACCCAATACCGATTTATCACGGCATCCGCTGCGCAAACATTTCTTATTATTATTATAATAATAGTCATTAATCAGAGGCTGTCGAATATAATCTAATAAGAACATCAACGTCTGATCGCGGAGCTGGTTTATAATGCATAGCGGCAATGGCTTAAAAGGTGTCTGCCATCTACTGGTGGGTCACGATGACTATAAATGCATATGCGGGGAATTTTACAAGGGAGTACCCCAGTGCCATCGCTGCTGGCGGCAGGATGGCCGAAGAGATTTCTATACGCCCTCATTCATGCTGCGGGTGCCCGATCTGCCGCGAGCCCCGCAATTACGGGGAATTGATCTGCTATAACTGCCAATTTCGGACGGTAGATGATTATTGCAGAAGACACGGCCGGAACCCGGCTGACAATTTAAGCAGCAGATAACTTCGAAGACCCTCTCACCGGCGGCCCATCCCTCCCTACCGAAACCCCGGATTTATCCATTAAAGGCAGAGGGGAAAAGATATCAATGACGAATATACGAATCAACAACCATACTCGATGGGGATGGATTCGCATGATCTGGCAGGAGCATGCCCGGCCGCCCCAACGCCACCTTGGCGCCGGATAAGTTCAGGTATTGTTTGAGAGGAGGGTGCTGCGATGCCGGAGTTGCCGGAGATCTATAACCTGGCCGAACAGATGAACAGAGAATTGAGCGGTCACACCATCAAGAGAGTACGGGTGTTTCAGGAGAAATGCCTCAACCTGCCCGCCGCCGACTTCAGCAACATGCTGGTGGACAGGCAGTTGGCGACGGCCACCTCCAGGGGCAAGTGGATTTTCACCAGGCTCGACGGAGGCGTCTGGTTCCTGCTGAACCTGGGGATGGGCGGAGACGTCCTGCTGCACAACGATGACAGCACCCTGCCCGCCAAGTACCAGGTGAGGCTGGACTGGGAAGACGGACGCATCCTGACGATCAGGTTCTGGTGGTTCGGCTATGCCCATGCCGTCGGCGATGACGGCCTGAGCAGCCATAAGATGACGGCGGGACTGGGCCTCACCCCGATCAGGGACGCCGGTTTCACCGAGCAGCATTTTCTCGGCCTGCTGCGGGGCCGCAAGGGTTCGGTGAAGAGCTTCCTGCTGGATCAGGACAATGTGGCCGGCATTGGCAACGTCTACATCCAGGACAGCCTGTTCAGGGCCGGGCTGCATCCCCACCGGAAGCTGAACAGCCTGACGGAGGCGGAAAAGGCGCTGTTATACCGCGGCATCATGCAGACTCTGTCGGAGGCGGTGCAACTACACGGGCTGGCCTACGAGAAGGACCTCTATGGGCAGCCGGGAGGCATCAAGGAATTCCTGGTCGGATACCGCCAGGGTCAAGCCTGCCCGGTATGCGCCGCCACCGTTGAAAAAATCAAGACCGGCAGCACTGCCTCCTATATCTGTCCCAATTGTCAAAAGTGTTGATTCCGATGATAGTTGGATTGCCAAATATTCGAGGAGGGATCCGCATGATCTGGCAGGAGTATGCGCGGCAACTGCAAGAGGTGCTCGCCCTGGAGGGCAGCCCGGTGGGGGTGGCCTTCAGCGATGTGCCGGCCAGCAACGGCAAGAAGACCAGGGTCTTGGCCTGCGCCGCTTTCTATCAGGCCGCCCGCAAGGGCGCGACTTTCAACATCACGGCAGAATCATGCTCCTGCCTGGGAGGCCAGACCTTTCTGGGTCTGTCCGCCCCCAATCCGGAGCAGGCCGCACAGGTGAAAAGGTTTCTGATCGAGGGGGAAAAATTCTGCTCCTGCAACGCCGCCTATTTCCGGGGGCGGGCGCTCGGCCAGGGACAGCCGCCGATCGGCGTCAGCAAATACGTGGTGGTCGGCCCGCTGGAGCAATTCGAACTGAAGCCGGACCTGGTGCTGTTCCTGTGCACCCCGGTGCAGGCCAGCCGCCTGGTCACGCTGTCGACCTATGAAACCGGGATCCCCCTGCAGGCGCAGCTATCCTCATCCACCTGCGGCGGGGCGGTGACCATCCCCCTGTCCACCGGCCGCCCCAACGTCACCTTCCTGGACCTGTCCAGCCGGCATGCGGTAAAGGGCTACAAGGACTCCGACCTGATCTTCAGCACCCCGTATTTTCTGGTGCGCAGCATCATGGAAAGTATTCCCCTGTGCACGGCGGGCACGGCCGAACCGGGAATGAGCCTCAATGAGGTGAGGATCAAATAGTAAAAACCTCTGCGTTCGGACGCCTCCCAGCACAACAGCGCGGTCATTGACCGCGCTGCGCCGTCCCCATGAAAAAGCCGGGCCCAAGATGTGACATTGGCCTGGGCGGAGCAACATTCCATCCTCCATTGCCCTAAGAAAACTTCAGCTGGTACCGGGAGATCAGGGATGCGGCAATAATGGAAGCCGTCGCGGCAATATCCCCGGTATGGAGATAGTGATTGGCGTTGGCATCAAAGATAAAGTTGATCATGTGCGGATACATCTCCAGCCCTCCCCGTTTATGCCGAATCATCGCCCATGGCGCCGATCTCCTTGCTGACGCAATATTGGCATAGCGACAGATGCTCATGCAGCTGCCGCCGCTTCATCGGGCAAAAATAGTCGCCACCCCTGCCAACTATGGATTGGCCTCCTGCCGTGACCATTCCCGGCGGGTGCAGCGGTTTCCCGGCGATGAAGGCCAGATAGGTGGATACGGCCCGGATGTATCTCCGCAGATCGGGCTGGCCCGGAGCATATTGATCCATATAGCTATCGATGCGAGATCTGAAGTCATCGAGTTGGCCGGTGTCCACTTCCTCGACGGTCTCCGGGGGATCCCCGTTTCTGATCTCGATCAATGCCTGCAAGTCATAGCTGGCGATCATGCCGGACAGATACCTCGGGCTGCCGGGAGGATGTTCAGCAGTATCTATCTTTCCGGCAATATCCTCTATGGAAAAACATTCAGTTTCTTTTTTCAAGGAGTTGAACAGCTCCCAGGTATTCATCCGCCTTCAGCCTGCCTTTCAGCCATTGCCCGATAGACGCCTGGCCCTCTTTTGGCTGATGTATTGTATGCCTATAATATGTGTACGAACGTTGCCGGGCTTACCCCGTCTGCCTGGGCCTGAACAGATCGGGGTTCAATACTATGCTATGGCTGCTCGTTTGAAATTTTGAATCATCTGTTCCAACTTGCCCATCGTGATCTCCCGCACTCTTTGCGGTTCTAACACTGCGATCTCCGTGCCGAATGAAAGGATGTAACCATATATCCAATCACCTTCGGGCAGAGAAGCCGTAACGGCAAAAGAACCGTCCTCATTCCTGGCGATATCCTTTTCGTCAAACTCATCATACAGTCTATAAGCCGCTTTAGGAGAAAACCTTAATTGCAAGTCGATCAGACGCTCCGGTTTGAACTCTACCGGATCGATTACCTCGGCAGGCAGTTCGATATTACACTGTTCTCCGGTTATTTGTACATGAAACATGCGGGAAACCCTGAAGGTCCGGTAGGCATTTCTGGTCAAACAGAAACCGTGCACATACCATGACTTGGCCTTGAAAATCAGTTTGAGCGGGTCGATCCGGCGATCGCTCTTAACGCCGTCGGAGCCGAAATATTCAAATGCGATCACCTGGTTGTTCATGATCGCCTTTTGCAGCGTACTGAATTTTTCCTTCTCATTCCGATTGTTGCCCCACCGGGAGAAGTCTACCTCGATCCAATTACAGTGATCTTTTTTAAACAAGCTGCTGATCTTTGAAAGCACGACGTGAATATCGGGGTATTCTGCGGCAGTCAAACCTTGCAAGGCAATCAAGATTCCGTTCTGCTCATTCTCGGACAGAACGGACCTATCCAGTATAAAATCATCGAGCAGGGCGATCCCACCGCCTTTTCCCTGAGTTGCATAAAGGGGGATCCCCGCCGCGCACAGCGCATCGATGTCCCTGTAAATGGTTCTGACCGAAACCTCAAAGCGATTCGCAAGCTCTGCGGCGGTTGCCTTTTTTTTGTCAAGCAAGGCATAGACGATGCCGAAAAGTCTGTTTATCTGCATAGAGACACCTCACAGATATTATACTATATAAACCTGACAGCATTATGTCAGGTTTAATTGCATCCGCAAGTTAATCCGGCAACGGTCCCCTTCAGTTAGAAGACCGGCAAACAAAAAAGATTAAATAACATGCCATACAGTCGTCAGGTTATCTTTGTTAACATAAAGACACGGTTGAAGACCAGGCAGGAAAAACAGATCCTACGAGGAGTGATACCATGATTACAAAATTGCCGCAGCCCATTGAAACTTATTTCCAGGCATCAAATTCTTATGACAGCGAGCAGTTTGCGGACTGCTTTGCGGAGAATGCCGTTGTCCGGGACGAGGGGAAAGAATACCGTGGACCCGCCGCCATCAAAAAATGGATCGAGGCGGCGAATAACAAATTACAGGTTAAAACAGAGGTTACCGCCGCCGTCGGGCAAAACGGCGAGACTATCGTCACCGCCACGGTATCCGGCAACTTCGAGGGGAGTCCAATTCCTCTCGATTTCCATTTTACCGTCGAGAGTCAAAAGATCACCGCCCTGCGCATCCTTCTGGCAGGCGTTGGAGACGGAGAATGATTAACGGAGATCTTATTCAAGCAGATCAGTTCCCTCGCAGGTAACTTGCCAGCAATATCCCAATTTCATACTGATCGCTGCGCCGGGAGGGCAATCTGGCGGCACAAGCTTGTCCCCCGGCAATTTGCGGGTAAAAGCGGCCACAATGCGTACAATACCGCCGGCAATTTTCAACAATGGTATTGTACGCATTACTATTGAAATGTTGTAGAAATAACCGGCTGTTTTAGCTGCCGGTTTCAGGATTCATAGCATACGGAGGCCGAGGTCTCCAAAACACTCCCGATATACTTTCCCACCTCAAGATGCACCGGATGGACCAGATAGGCATCAAAATCTTCTATTGAGGCGTAGTCGGCAATTAAAATAAGGTCATAGTATGATTCTCCGCGGCGTATATTTACTTCAACCTTCAGATCCCGGAGAAATTCAATTTTTCCCCGCATGCTCAGCAGCACATCCCGCGCTTTGGCAATGCTCTCACTATCCCTGTTCTTCAGTTTAAGAAGCAAATTATTGGTGATCATTTTTGAGTCCCCCTATTGCCAAATTATTTCTTGCTCATAGCTGTATTATAACCGGCGTAACTTGACAGCTATGCGTCATGTTATCCGGCCTGTCCGAATCATTATTGTCCTCTTGCCCCGGCTTAACGGTTCCCTTGATGTGGCTTCCTCGCCGCAGGCCCTGCAGGGCCGCATATACTCCCGCAAAGCGATCCCCGTTATTGGCTGCCAGTTTAAACGGATACGGGAATGAACCGGGAGGCCAGCACATCATACAGCCCGTCCGGCGTGATGCGCCCCTCCGGAATCACGGGCAGGGACAGGAACGACAGCATGCCGAGCGGCTCGATCCGCTCATCCACGCCGCAGCGGTGAGCCATAGCGGCCAGGCCGGCGAGCCCCGATGTGATTCCGGAGGCCGGCAGATCGCTCATCAGACCTGCCACCGGCAGCGGCAGCCCGCCGCGGATCTGCCCGCCGGAGACGAGATAGGCCCCGCCGCCGCTCTGTTTTACAGCCTCGATGGCGGCCAGCATATCGCGGTCGTTATCGCCGACCACGATCAGGTTGTGGGAGTCGTGGGCAACCGTCGAAGCGATGGCGGCGTTCTCGATGCCGAATCCCCGCACGATGCCCAGGCCGATCCTGCCGGTGGCGTGATGCCGCTCGATCACCGCCACCTTGGAGAACTCCCCGTCGGGCACGAACCGGCCATCCCTGGCGCAGACCCTCGTCCGCTCCAGCCTGGTGACCAGCTGCGCCGGGATCACCGAGATGACATTGGCCCGGTCGCCGGCCAACCACAGCTCCAGATCCCTCAAGGACACGGGAGCGATGTGCACCGTATCCCTGACGCATTCAGCCGGCTGCGGAGGCGGCAGGTCAGGCTCGCTGCCGTTGCTGGAGACAACCTCACCACCCCGGAGCACTTTTTCAATCGCCAGGCCGTGTATGTCGGAGAGGATCAGCAGATCGGCTCGGTAACCCGGCGCAACAGCTCCGGTCTCTTGCAGACCGTAGCAGCGGGCGGCGTTGAGGGAGGCCATACGCAGCACGTCATAGATGGAAAACCCCAGCTCGAGCGCCATCCTGGCATTGTGTATGATATGTCCCTCGCGCCCGATATCGTCGAGATGCTTGTCATCCGTGCAAAAGAACAGCCGGTCGAGGCAAACCTGCTGCTGCCGGGCTGTGGTCAGAATCATTTCCAGGTTCTTGGCCGAAGATCCCTGGCGCACCTGGACGTACATGCCCAGCCGCAGATACTCCAGCACCTCTTCCGGCGTCGAGCATTCATGGTTGGTCCGGATGCCCGCCGCGGCATAGGCACAGGCTGGGCGGCCGAACGCACCGGACAGGTGGCCGTCGATCGGCCGCGGCCGGAAGGCGCCGATCTTCTGCATCATCTCCTCCTGCCCCTGGACGACGGCGATGTAATCCATCACCTCTCCCAGGCCCAGGACGCGAGGGCAGTCCAGCAGCTGGGCCAGATCGGCCGCCGCCAGTGCCGCCCCGTTATGCTCGAGCGGGGTGGCCGGAACGCAGGATGGCGCCATAAAATAGACTGTCATCGGCAGGCGTTCGGTCTCGTCGATGAAAAAGCGGATGCCCTGCAGGCCGCAGACATTGGCAATCTCGTGGGGATCCGCAATGACGGTCAGGGTGCCGTGCGGGATTACCGCCCTGGCAAACTCGCCGGGCAGGGCCATGGTCGATTCGATGTGCACATGCCCGTCGATGAAGGCCGGACAGAGATACCGGCCCCGGCAGTCTATCTCCTCACGCCCCGCATACTCCCCGATACCCGCCACATAACCATCGGCTATGGCCACGTCGGCGGCGATCATCTCGTTGGTGAACAGGTTGGGCACGGCAGCCTGCTTCAGCACCAGATCGGCCTCCACCGCGCCCATGGCCACCCTGATGCGCCGCTCCAACGTCCGGCCGCCCAAATACTGCGCCATGGTTCAGCGCCCCCTATCGAATAATCTACCGGCGAGAAACCTGTGCTGCCACTGCAAAGCTCCTGGTGAACATATCCGACAGATCGCCCTGGGTCAGTGGCACCGGGGTGTTTTTGATATTGCCGGTCCTGATGGCGATGGAGCTGTAAAGCTCGACTTCTCCAGAGGTCAGTTTCAATTCCGTGGACAGCAGGCCCTGAAGACAATCCTTCAATTCAGAGAGGCTTGCCAGACCCAGATACCGGAGGAGATCGGCAACCCTGCCCTCATGATGCGCATCCAGAAAGCGCAGAAACTCGTACATCAACAGGCCGTTGGCCTTTCCGTGATCCACATCCTTAAAATAGGTGAGCGAATACCCCATGGCATGCACGGCGGTGGTGCCCGTCTGAGCGATGACCATCCCGGCCAGCATGGAGGCATAGAGAAGCCTCTCCCTCGTGGCGGGGCTGGGCTGCTGCTGCAGCGACTTCAGGCAGGGGCCGATCAGGCTCATGCTCTCCCTGGCCAGAACGCTGCTCAGGCTGTCGGCCTTCACTGAAAGATAGCCCTCGACGGCGTGCGAGAGGGCGTCGACCATGGTGTTGGCCGTCACGTCCGGCGGCAGCTGCTCCAGATAACGGGGATCGAGCAGGGCCAGACGGGGGAAAATCGCCCCGCTGGCGATGCTGCTCTTGCTCTGGATGCTATCGTTGGTAAGGATGGAGTACTGCGTGACCTCGCTCCCGGTCCCGGCCGTGGTGGGCACAGCCACTACCGGCAATACCGGCCGGTCAAACTGGCCGGAAAAGAGCCCGGCATCGTCGACATCATTGGTTGCCAGCACGGCAATCGCCTTGGCGGCATCCATCGGCGACCCGCCGCCGATGCCGATGATCAGGTCTGCCCGCTCGCTTCTGGCAACCCCGGCAGCATCCCTGGCCTGCTTGATCGACGGGTTGCTGGAGATGGCGTCGTAGACTGCATAGGGTACGTCAACAGCCTGCAGGGCCGCCTCCATATCCCGCAGGGAACCATTCACCTTGGCCGATCTTCTGCCGGTAACAACCAGCGCCTTGCTGCCCAGCGCCCGCAACAGAGAGGCGTTGTCAACGACAGCGTTCCGTCCGAAGCAGACTTTTGTAGGCATAAAGAACTTCAAGCTCAACGGATTCACCTCTGCCCTGTTTCAATTTGAAAGCATCTTTCGACATAGCCCCAATGCCGGCATCTGCGCCTTCACACACAGCGGCATGGAAAGACAATCCTTACTTGACCAGGGTATCGACGAACTCCAGCACCTCATCCATGATGGACATGGCCTCAGAGATCTCCTGCTCCTTGATGATCAGCGGAGGGGCCACCAGGATATTATTTTCATGCGAGTAGGTTGAAAAACCCTTCGCCTTGAGCATGCCGATTATCTTTGGCATGATCTGCTCCGGATCCTGGCCGTAAGGAACCAGCGCTGCTCTGGTCTTGGTATCCCCGATCAGTTCTATTGCTGAAAATAACCCGATATACCGCACATCACCCACCGAAGGATGCTTTGCCTTCAGTCTCTCCAGTTCATTGCCGAGCACTACGCCCATCCTTTTTGAATTTTCGATCAGGCGCTCCTCCTCGTACACCTTGAGGGTGGCGCACCCGGCGGCACAGCCGATGGGATGGGCGCTGTAGGTCAAACCGCACATCAGGGTGTGATCATCAAAGTATTCGGCAATCTCCTTGCTGACGATCACTCCGCCCAGCGGCACATAGCCACAGGTAATGCCCTTGGCGAAAGTGATGATATCGGGTTTGACATTGAAGTGGTCGCAGGCAAACCATTCGCCTGTCCTGCCCCATCCCGACATCACCTCATCGCAGATCATCAGGATTCCGAATTCGTCACAGACTCGCCTCACGCCCTGCAGGTAACCCGGCGGCGGAATGATCACGCCGTTGCTCCCGGTGATCGTCTCCAAAAACACCGCGGCCACATCGGAGGCCCCTTCATAGATCAACTGCTCCCTCAGCTTGTCCAGGTAGTAGTTGCTGGCCGCCTCCTCGCTGGCGAATTCGATGCCCGCACGGTAGAGATAGGGGTCGAAAAACTTCACGAAGCCCGGGATCCCCGGTTCGCAGGTATACCTTCTCGGTTCACCGGTGAGATTGGCGGCGCCATAGGTTGAGCCGTGATAGGAGCGGTATCTGGAGAAGATCTTGTTGCGCCCGGTAAACAGCCTGGCCATTTTGACGGCGTTCTCATTGGCGTCGGCCCCGGCCAGAGTGAAAAATACCTTGCCCATATTGTCCGGCGCCACCGCGACCACTTTCCGGGCCAATTCCGAACGGACATCGATCGCATAGCCCGGCCCTATATAGGCCAGCTTTTCCGCCTGCTCTCTGATCGCCGCGATCACTTTCCGGTTGCCATAACCGATGTTGAGGTTGACCAACTGCGAGGACATGTCATAGTATCGCTTGCCGTCGCTGTCCCAATAATAGATCCCCTCGGCCCTGGCAACAACGTCCGGGTTCAATTTTCCCTGCGCGCTCCAGGAATGAAGGTTATACTTTTTTGCCAATTCCCGTATCTCGCTCGCGCTCAATTCAC
>JAHFCR010000104.1 GCA_023249405.1 Peptococcaceae bacterium
GCGGCACGGCGTACAGTGAGCCGGTGGTCGCATTATTCAGGCGCAGGAAGATCATGGATGTTGCTCCCGGGGCAATCGACGGGGCGTAATCAGCGGTTCCATCCGGGCCGGCCGTGATGGCCTGCGCAGCAGCGCCCGTTGCCAGCGCCCAGATACGCTGCCCGGGCGCCAGTATCTTGCCTTCATCCCAATGGTAGGGGGTTTCGGGGCCACGGCAGAAGACCACCCGGTTGCCCGCCCAAGCGGGCTGGGTATCGTTCTGGCCGGCGACAGTCTGATCCGAATCTTTACCGTCCGGCATGTTCACAATGCGCAGGTGCTTGTTGTTGGTGGCCTCCCTGCCGCCGCCGGAGATGTAGGCCAGGCGGCTGCCGTCGGATGACCAGGCCAGCCACTCGGGAGACCTGATGCCTCCTGCAAGCTCCAAAGGTGGCCCCGGATGCTGGAGGTCCAGCACCTGGGCAGCCACGCCATCGGCCGAGAGCGAACTGGAGTTCAACTGCACAAAGTAGGCGATATAGCGGCCATCCGGCGCCCACCTGAAACCCGTTGCCGCCCATGGATAGATGCCATCGTCGGCTGCGTTGACAGTGCTGGTCAGCAGGCTGGTGCGCACGCCCTGCAGCGTTACCCTGTCGATACGCCAGGGCTGATCCCCGGTTCGGGGCACGGAGACCGCCAAGCTCTGTCCGTCCGGCGCCCAGGCATAGTCGGCAATGTTGCCGTCAGCCAACAGCGTGGAGATCGTCGCCCGGCCATCCTCGATCGCCGCCAGCTTCAGGTTCAGGCCGACGCTGTGGTTTACTGTGTCTTCGGTGCTATAGGCGATCACGTCAGCCGTGGAAGACCAGAAGGGGGTGCCTGCGATCTGCTGCGGATCCACCTGCTGGGCGCGGGTTCCGTCAGCGCCAACGATCCACAGGTAGTACCGATCGCTGTAGATCTTTCTTGCGGGGCTCTGCATATACATCAGCCAGGCACCGTCGTGGGACCAGCCGACGATGCGAGCCGTGCCGCTGCCGGTGACCTGCGCCGGCGCCGCGTCGGCCCGCCCGCCATCCACCAGCCACAGGTGACCGTCGTTAATGAAAGCGACCCTGGCCGGGAACACTCCGGAATAAACTCTGGCCGGGGCCGGAATTTTTGGCGGTGAGGTGATATTCGCAGTCCAGGCAGCTTCATTCCATTCAACCTTATAGTTCAGGTCCATGGCCAGCAGCGCCAGCGGCACGTAGGACCGCCCATCGACCAGGCGCGACTTCGCGACGTAATCTATCGAGTTATCCCCCAGGTCCACCCTGTGGCTGTCCATGTAATAGGTGAACCGGTCATTCTGATCGATGACAGTCACGCTGCGCTGGGCGGCATTCCACTGCGCCTGCACCCGGAATGCCTGGGCCACATCCGCCACCGGTACCAGCAGCCGGCCATCGTCGATCACCGGCATGCTTTTAAAGCTCAAGCCCTGGCCATCCATCAACACCCTGATCGGTGGTTGGCTGGAAGCCCAGCACACCACCGGGTTTATTGACATTGGCAGTAGAACGGAAATCGGTAGTTGGCTGGAAGCCCTGCTCACCACCGGGTTTATTGACATTGGCAGTAGAACGGCAAACAGAATGACAAGAATTTTAACAACAGTTTTGCAGCGACTGGACATTTTCCCTACCCCTCCGGTTTCTCCAAGGCAACTTTGTAGCGGCCTAAAGGTAATACGCCCGAGGAGGGTGCAATATTACACAACACGAATGTACAGGGGAACAGTCCCTCATCCCGCGGGCAGGCCCGATGTGATTGAACCATCCATGGCCGGTCGGCCAAGTTGGCGTTATGCCCATCCTGGCAAAAGAGCCGTTTCCTCAGCAATGCTAAACCCTCTTCTCGGCAACAGAGGTGATCTTCACTCCACCACGGGGTTTTTGCACCACGGTCGCCCGGCACCAGAAAGGCCGGCAAGCGGCAAACACGTCCGTGGCGATCCGATCGGCCAGAGCCTCGCAGAAGATGCCCTCCTCCCGGAAACTCCACAGATACAGCTTGAGACTCTTGCTCTCGATGCACAGGTCCCTCGGGGCGTACTCGATGATCACCGTGCCCCAGTCAGGCTGTCCCGTGACCGGGCACAGGCTGGTGACCTCGTCGCTCTCCATGGTAATTCTGGTCACTCCGGCAGGCTTGGAAAAGGTCTCCAGCTTCCGCCTGGGCCCCCGGACCTCATTGCCCAGGGCTTCAAACTCCGGCATTGACTACACCTCCAAACGGAATGGGTTGTATTTCACGTCCCAGTCAAAGGTATCAACCTGCTCCACCCTTTTCAGCCAACCCACAATCAGGTAGGTCAGCGGTGTGGCAACCACCTCGTAAGCCACCTTCCAGACATACTGGGCCACAATCATCTGGATCAATACACCACCCGGCACCAGGCCATAAAAACTGGCAGTGATGAAGATCAGGGTGTCCACCCCCTGCCCGATCACCGTCGAGCCGATAGTGCGTGTCCATAACCAGCGCCCGCCGGTCAATTTTTTCATCACTGACAGGACAACAGAGTTGGAAAATTCCCCGGCCCAGTAAGCCGCCAGAGAAGCGGCCACCAGCCTGGGAGTCATGCCAAGCACCGTGGCATAGGCATTCTGTTGGGACCAGAAGGATGGATGGGGAAGAGCGATCACCGCCAGGGAGATCGCCGCCATCAGTGCATTACAAAGAAAACCCACCCAGATCACCAGGCGGGACTTGCGGTAGCCGTAAACTTCCGTGAGCAGATCGCCGAAGAGATAGGTTAGCGGGAACAGGATCACTGCTGCCGGGAGCACCAGACCTGCCACCTGCATCAGTTTGCCGGCAACGATGTTGCTCAGCAGCATGAACATCACGAACAGACAGGCCAGAATCACAAAGAGAGAACTGAACCCCTTATTGCACCCCTCGCTCATTATAAAACCTCCTGTTTTTTTATAGCGGGTTATCAGTGACCGCTTGCTTGACCAGATTTATTGTAGCATAATCAGAGCCTTTAGTTTCAAGGGGTTTTAAATGCGCTTGCTATAGATCCGGTAGGTCCTGTAGTGCAGTCCTCCAGCCTTCTCCACCACACGGAGCGCCTTTTTATTGTGCTCGCCGATGGTCGAACCCTCGCCATAGAGGTAGCCCCGCTTCCCGGCGATGAAAAAGAAGTTGACAAAGAAGGCAAAAGGCACTCCCTTGTTTTCATACTCCGGCACCACAAACAGGTTGAAGATCCGGGCCGCGGTGATCCGGCGGCGGTACCAGTAGAATTTGAGAATGCCGAACGGGAACAGCCGTCCATCCAGTCTTTTCAAAACCTGGTTATAGTCATTCAGGGCCAGCATGAAACCGATGGGCACCCCCTCGGCAGAATAAGCGATCTGCAGGTCATCCTCCTGAAAAATGGCCCTCAACCTTTCAGCTTCGGCCTGAAGCTCCTCCAGGCTGGGAGGCGTCAGGTCGGCCCACTCCTCCGGCATGGCCGTATCCAGGATCAGCTTGATATCCCGGACAGCCGAGCCGATCTCTTTCAGCTTGACAGACTTCACGTAAAAACCATACTTCCGGCTGGCATAATCAACGATCTTCGTCAGGGTGTCCAGCCGGGATGTGCGGGCATCCAGGTAATAGGCGTAGTAGTCCTCATACTTGGAGAATCCGTAATGTTCGAAGAGGTCCGTATAATAGGAATGGTTGTAGGAGTTCATGAATACCGGAGGGCCGTCAAAGCCCTGCACCAGCAAGCCCCGCAGGTCATCAGCGCTGTTCGGGGACATGGGGCCCTTGATGCTGTCCATGTGGCGCGCTTTCAGCCAGGAAGCAGCGGCGTCAAAGAGAGCGGCAGAGACTGCCTCATCATTGACGGATTCGAACATGCTGATGTAGCCCTCCCGCCGCTGTTTCTTGAAGTTGCGGTCGCCGTTGATCCCCACTGCCAGGCGCCCTGCCGCCTGTCCGTTCTGATAAGCCATAAAACAGGTATGGGGCCCATCTGCTTCGGCGCCGTCGTTCTTTCCCAAAAGGGTTCCCATCAGGTCCGATTTCAGGGGCGGCACCCAGTTCCGGTCACCCCGGTAGAGCTGCCAGGCCAGATTGATAAAAGATTTCAGGTCGTGTTTGCTGCTAATTTCCCTGATCTCAACCGCCATCGCGACGTCCTCCTAAACAGTGCTGCTAACAGGCCAAGCTACTAGTCAAGACCCAGTCCGGTTTGCAGGAACAGCTTCCGCAACCGCTCCCCCTGCTCCTCGTAGCTCCGCGGATACCGGCTCAGCAACCCCTCGATGTTCTGCCGGTACTGGCGGTTATTGTCCAATACCTTGTAGACGGTTGCCGGTAACTCCTCCGGGCGCCGGCAGACCTCGCCGGTACCATACTTCTTAATGATCGCCAGCGTCCCGCGGTCATTCGACAGCGCCGGCTCCAGCACCACACAGGGAGTTTTGCCGAGCAGGCTCTCGATAAAAACGCCGGCGGACGGCCTGAAGATCAGGCAGTCGGTCATGGCCAGAAACTCGTCGAACTGGTCGGTGAAACTGTAGGGCAAGATCTTGATCGCCCGGGTCCGTTCTTTTAAAACGGCCATCTCCTGCAACAGCGCCTGGCTCCGGCCGCACATGGCCAACAGGTTGTCCGGGCGTTCGTAGCTGCGGCACAGGCTCTTCACCACGTCAGTGACAAACCGGCCGCCATAGCCGCCGCTGACGATCATCAGGATGCCGCCTTCCGCGGGGAGGCCATACTTTTTCTTGAGGGCTGCTACGTTTTTGGGCTGAAAGTGCTTGCTCTCCGCCAGGGGCCCAATCACCTGGCACCGGGCATTGTTCCGCTGCACCAGCAGACGGCCGGGATCCCGGTAGATAGAGTTTCTGAAGCCCATCAGCACATAATCCCATAAGAAGCGCCCCACATAGGCGAATTTCTGCGGCAGGCCGGTGTCCCGGTTGAGCACATAGGAAAAGTAGTTCAGCCTGAAATCGTAGCTCCGCACTGCCTCCGCGGTCTCGGGGAAGTAGACCACCGGAGTAGAGTTAATGCTTACCAGGTCGATAAAGATGGCAATATCTGTGATCACCGTATAGAAGGGGATCCGGTGCTCCAGGGCATACTGACCTAGAATCTTGTTATAACAATCGGATGTGCAGATGATCAGTGAGGGGGCCAGGGCTTCCACGTTGTCCATCATCCGCCCTGTGGACTCTACCTCGGAGACCGGCAGCAGCAACAATCTGAACAGGAAATTCACCAGTATATCCAGGAAGTAGACGCATTTCTTCTGCAACAGGTAATTCCAGAGGAAGACGGTCAGGCCGGCCCCGGATGACTGGCAGAGAATATTGCCGACAGCCTTGACGATCTCCAGGCGATCATCTTGAAGGATATCTTCGATGATGTTGGCCATGCGCAGGTGGCCGGTACCCATAGTCTCGTAGACGATCAGCACCTTCTTGCGCTGCGGCTCTACGCCAAACTGTTTCAGATTATCAGCCGCCATGGCCACTATCCCTTCCCGTTGTATCCGCAATAAAAGGTCGAATGCTGGCGCATATCAAGAATAAATTCTGCGCAGCTGGTCATTTATCCTGCCCTTACCAGCCTTCCAATTAAAAAGAAGGCCTGATCGTGAACTGCCGGCCTAAATTATGAGGACGCAGCGTGAATCACGCTGCGTCCTCATATTGACTATGCTATTGGGCCAGCTTCAGCGCTACTGGATCTGTGTCTGCATGGTGGTCATGTTTTGCTGCGCCTTGGTCAGCATCTCCTGCGGCGCTGTTTCGACCTTGTACCAGCCCTTCTGATTCATGATATTGAAAAGATTGTGCTGATTCTCCAGGCATTTCTGCAATAAGCCGGTACAGTGATTCCTGATGCTGGCGTCAGATGCCTCCAGTGATGCTGAACACAACATTTCTGCCTCATGTTTCTGCAAATACAGCAGTGTTCCTGCACATTCCTTTTCCTGCGGTTGATTAGCCACGTTCATATCCCCCTTATTATTGTAGTTTACTCTTATTGGTCACGATGGCTGCCGTCGAGGAGATCCAGTTCTTGTGCTCGTTCCCCAGCGACTGCAGATAGGACTTGAACTGGGGATCGACAGCGTTGCTGGCCGCGAAGTCACAGTTCTTGGTGATCGCCTCGAACATGCTGCCCATGTCCTCAAGATACAACAATTCCCGCGGTGTAAAATGGTTCACATATATCCCTCCATATTAGTTTTTCATATCTTTTGCCGAAGAGCGAAATAACATGCATGGCAATCTCTCCTTCCGATATTCCTGAGTGTCTGCCGAAAAAGAGCATCAAGGTTCTTGAACCGCGTGAGCAATAGAAACCGGCTGTGCATCAGTTTCCGGCGCTGCGTCCCGGTCATGCCCTGGCCGACGACTTTTCTCAGATCGTCAAGGGCTTTATTGGCGCCCCGCACCACATGGAACTTGTCCACGACGATCCTGGCTTTGGGCAGACAGAATTCCACGGCCTCTCTGTATGGCGGCCAGATGTCCATGCAGACCACTTCAGCACTGTTCCTGTTGGGCATACGGTACAGGTAATTGACAACGGTGGACTTGGTGCGGTTCTTGAGCAGGTCCAGGATGCAGGAGTCCTCGATGTTCGTCAGGACGCAGCGGTAATCGTCTCGTCGATGCCTAACCAGCGGGGTGTTTCGGGATGGTAGCGCTTCAGTTGTTCTGAAGTAGTCATGAAAGATCCGGCGGACCGTCGCTTCTGACACGCCTGCCTCTCCGGCCAGGCTGGTGAAGGTCTTGCCTGCGGCATTCTCCTCGATGTAGTGCAGAAGCCGGCTGGTGACGTTACGTCTGGGGTCTATGTCGGGTAGCGGCTCCAGGAAGGTCTTTTTGCACTCCCTACAGCGATAGCGTTTACGGTCAATCAGTATACCCACTATCTTGCCATGGATGGGCAAATCGTGAAAGATCTGGGGCTTGTGGCCATGTCCTATTACCCCGGGGCAGCTAGCGCCACAGTGAGGGCAAAGCTCTGGTATTTTGGCTGTCTCAGCGTTTATGCAGTATTTATCCTTGCACTTGTAGCTGATCACTTTCAGGGACGGGGATGTTCAACAGGTCGCTCATGGCGCTCCTAAAAATTTGCCATTTTGTTCTGCTTGCTCTAAATGGGACGGCTTTCCTGCCGCGATCTCCTTAAACTAAGACAATTGGCAAAGCAGGAATAATTCGGATCATGTCGAATTCCACGACAGGGATGTAGCCGCACTTATTTATCGCAACAATTCGGCGCTTCTTTCATTCCACCTCTCCCGGCCGCCCGCGGCAGCCGATGCCCAGGCTTTCCGTGGCAAAGTTCATGCAACACGCTATGGTACCTGATCGCCGATTGCCGGAAAGGCTGGCTCGATGGATGCGCGAAACGGGTCAATACGTCACCAGGCAACCTGGCCAGCCAGTTGTTTGCGAACTATTACCTGCCCGACATGGACCACCTGATCAAGGAAAAGCTGCGCATCAAGCACTACCTCCGCTACATGGATGATCTCACGCTGCTGCACCACGACAGGGCATACCTGAAACA
>JAHFCR010000105.1 GCA_023249405.1 Peptococcaceae bacterium
CAAGTACAATGCCGGACAGAAGATGCTGGGACTGCTGATCGTCATCTTCGCCCTGATTGTGGTCCTGACCGGTTTTCCGATGTGGCTGTGGCGGCATGACGTATCGCCTGCCTTTCTCAATCTCTGCTACAATGTCCATCTGTGGACGGCGATAATTTTCATCCTGGCGATATTGGGGCACTTCTTCCTGGCTGCCATCAACCCAAAATCCAGGGTGGAATTCGGTTCCATGATCCTGGACGGCTATGTTGACGCCCAGGATGCGGCTCATCACAACGAGAAATGGTTCAGGCAATTGCAGGATAAAAACTCTATCGGCAGTTGACCGGGAGCGTACAGGCGCTCTCCGGGCATTTGTCAAATAGAGACAGAATAGAAGTTGAAGTCTGGAAAGATGAATAATTCGATATACAAGACCATGAGATCAGATCCCACAGAAATAAGCGGATCCGTGGTCTTATTCCTTTTATAAAGCGTAATTTATGACTGGCTGTTGGTTGCGTTAAAACCGATTTCTCATTGGTCTGTGTGTTAGACCTTTATATTAATTGAAGATGGTGGCATTGTGTGCCATCCTCAACATTTATCCCGATCGCGGCGCCATAGTTTATAATCATACCTAACTATCGATGGCTGGAAGAAGGAAATTGGGATTCAAGAGATTTATCGGAGTCATGGAAACGGAGCCGGAGATCGTGGACCGGGATGGCGCGGTACCTCTCGCCAGCGTCAGGGGAGATATAGAATTCAGGGATGTTTCCTTCGCCTATAATAATGGCTGCAATGTACTGGACGATGTGAGCATCCCTTGATAACGAGAGCGAGAGGTACATCCAGAGATCGCTGGAGGCTCTGTCCAAAAACAGGACCACCATCGTCATCGCTCACAGACTCAGCACGATCAGGAATTCGGACGAGATCATCGTGATCACCGACGAGGGCATCCAGGAGAGGGGCGATCACAGGCAACTGATCGAGGAGAACGGATTATACACCCATTACTATAATCTGCAGTTTGAGGGAACAGAACCTGACATGAACGAGATCTTCGAACTCGGCAACGATCTCTGCTCGGTCAAACCGGAGAGATTCCATTAGTATTTGATTTCATTAGTATTTGCAAGAGGAGTTTCAACACACCTTGTCGAATAATGTCAACAAACAGCAATTTCAGGCAGGCTTCATGAAGGGGCGCGCCTGAGGGCACAGCACTCGACTATTATCAAACCAGTATCGATAAATGAACCACGAAGGTTCTCTGGTCTCTTTGACGAGAACTTTGGTGGTTCTATCTATATCCAGGCACTTTTTCAGTTGAGGAGGATGCCATGCGAAAAGAGCGGGAGCATGATCTGCAACATCAGGGTGCCTTGAGGTGAAAAGCCGTCAGGACTCATATAGCAGCCCGTTACGGCGCACGCCGAAAACGGCAGGTACAGGGCCGAGTCCAGGGCGGCCGTGATCTCGTGGAATGTCTTCGAAACGAGGCAGGGCTAGATGAAAGTCGCAGACGTGGTCCAAGAATACTGGAATGAGAGCGGCGCCCGATTATATGACAAGCTGCACTATATTGACAGCGATCTGCTGAAGCACGACCTATTGCAGCAGTTGAGACTCGATCGGGAGAGCCTGATCCTCGACTTCTGCATAGGGACCGGATTTCTGACATCATTGCTGGTGGAGTCGGGCTATCAGAGGATTATCGGCATCGATATCAACCTGCAGATGCTCCTGAGGACAAAGCAGAGACTGATCGGTCATGTTGGTGCGTGGAGACGGGTTGAACCTTCCTCTGGATGACAACAAGGAATGCAAACTTGCTTCCGGCAGAGGACAAACTGCTTTAGCGATCTCCTGGTCGGCAATTGGCGACCTTTATCAGCTGGACAGCGATCGAACGCCTCGACAATTTTTAAATTTAAAAAGGGAGGAGAAGGTGAATGTTTACCGGACAAAAGCACCTGTTGAAAAGGTATGATCTCACTGCGCTCACCGCCATTATTACAATTATCCTAATGACGGTCATCATGGCGGGGTGCGCCAAAAACCAGGCAAGCAAGGAAGACCAGCAACTGGTGGTGGCTGTTTCCTCGGATGTCGGCATCGACAAGCTGGATGCCGGCGGTTATAACGGGCTGATCCAGGCCTATACGATGATCTACGACCCCCTGGTAGACTATGGCGAAAGAGGTAAGATCATTCCGTCGCTGGCCGAGTCCTGGGAGATCTCCAGTGACGGGAAGACCTACACGTTCCACCTGAGAAAAGGGGTAAAGTTCTCCGACGGCACACCATTCGACGCCGATGTGGCCAAATTCTCCATCGAGCGGTGGTGTAAGGACCCGGCCAACTCATCCCTCAGCGTCTCCAAGGCGATGCAGGCTATCGATGTAGTCGATCCCTACACTCTCAAATTGACATTTAGCAAAAAGTACTATCCGTTCCTGACGGAGCTGACCTACCCCAGGCCAGTGCGGATCATCAGCCCCACCGCCGTGGAGCCCAAGGGGGACATCAAGGGCAAATTCATCAAGCCGATCGGCACGGGGGCATGGATGGTGGAGAGCTACACCAAAGACCAGCAGGCCGTGCTGGTAAGGAATCCCAACTACTGGGGCGTCAAACCCAAACTGGCCAAGATCGTCCTGAAGGTGATCCCCGACCCTCAGTCCAGGGCGATGGCCCTGCAGAGCGGCGAGGTAGACCTGGCTGGCAGCGAGATCGGCGCTGTTCCCACTCAGAGCATTACCGACATCAGGAAGGAGGGCAAGCTGCAGATCTACACTCAACCCGGCACTATGTCATACCTGTTGATTTTTAACTATAACAACGACCTGCTAAAGGACCTGAATGTCAGGAAAGCGATCAACATGGCGATCGACAAGCAGAGCATGGTGGACAACCTGTTGGGTGGTATCGGCAGGCCTGCCCGGGGCTTGTTCCAGCCCACCGTTCCCTATGTCACCGCCTCCAACAACAAAGGATACGCCTACGATCAGGCAGCGGCCAAGGAGTTGTTGAAAGACTCGGGTTACGCCGATAGCAATGGCGATGGCATCCTGGAGAAGAACGGCAAGCCACTGGAGTTCAGCCTGGTACTGCAGAACGCCCAGTATCCCGAATGGAAGCCCATGTGCGAGTATATCCAGGGGCAGTTGAAAGGGGTGGGGATTAAATTAGATCTGCAGATGTTGGACCAGAACGCTTACTATGACGTCCTCTGGAGGAACAGGAAGTTCGACCTGATCATCTACCGCACTTACACGGACTCCTGGAACCCGCACGGATTCCTGTTTTCCCTGTTCCACACCGCCGGCCAGGGCTCTGGCACTCCATCAGTGGCCTGGTCCGATCCGGCGCTCGACAACGCCATCGATGAGGTGCTGGGCACCATGGACGAGAACGAGCGCCAGGTCCAATACGATCACATCTTCGACATGATGTATCAGCAAGCGATGTGTGCGCCTCTCTACTATACGGACGAGGTGTTTGTGGCCAGCACCAAGGTCAAGGGGTTTGCATGGGGCTTTTCATCCTATTCTCCGGTGAAGTGGGAAGACCTGACCATTTCTCAGTAGCTGGCTTAGGTGGGGCAGGGCAGGATAGAAACGGGTATCCGGGGGAAGTGAATCCGTGGGGCGTTACATATTCAGGCGTCTGTTGAACCTGATCCCGGTTTTATTGGGGATCTCCCTGATCGACTTTGGGGTGATGAGCTTCGTGTCCGGAGATCCGGCGGAGATCATGCTCAGCGCCTCCGGAATACAGCCGACCGTGGAGGCGGTCACTGCCGTGAGGCATGCTCTCGGCCTCGATGAACCCCTATACCTGCAGTACTGCCACTGGTTGTGGAATGTCCTGCACCTGAACCTGGGAATCTCCTTCCGCAGCAGCCTGCCCGTTGCTGCGGAGTTGATGCAGCGGCTTCCCGCCACCCTGGAACTGACGCTATGTGCTCTCTGTATCACGTTGTTGATCGGCGTGCCCCTAGGCATACTGGCGGCGCTGCACCGGGATACCCTGATCGATCACGCCTGCAGCATGTTGTCCTTGGCCGGCGCTTCCATGCCTGCCTTCTGGCTGGCCCTGCTGCTGATCTATTACCTGTCGGTGCGCTTGAGGCTGTTTCCTTCCATGGGAATGGGAGGGATCGGGCACCTGCTGCTTCCGGCCTTCACCCTTGGGTTTGGGCTGTCCTCCGCTTATATCAGGCTGCTGAGGGCAAGTATTTTGGAGACGATGCAGAAGCAGTTTATCGTGGCGGCTCAGGCCAAGGGCATGACGGCCCGGGCGATCATGCTCCGGCATGTGCTGAAAAATGCCATGTTGCCTGTGGTCACTCTGCTGGGGATGAATTTCGGACACCTGCTGGGCGGTTCCGCCATTGTGGAAACGGTTTTCTCCTGGCCGGGCATCGGAAAGTTCATGGTTGATGCTATCTACTCGAAGGATTATCCGGTGATCCAGGGATATGTCCTGATGGTGGCCGTGTTCTTCGTACTGGCCAACCTGCTGGTGGATCTGTTCTATGCGCTGCTGGACCCCCGGATCAAGTTACGATAGCTGTTGTTGAGAGGATGGACGATGGGCGGAAGCAACAATGGAAGCAACAATATACCTGGAGCAGTATTCGCTCAAAATATGTGGCAAAACTTCCTGAGAGACAAACAGGCTATGGCAGGCTTGCTGATCGTGCTGCTTTTTCTTGCCGTCGGACTGTTGGCGCCGCTTATCGCTCCCCATGACCCATTGCAGATCGATCTGGCAAATAAGCTGCTGCCCCCATCCCTGTCCTATCCGCTGGGAACGGATCATCTGGGAAGGTGTGAGCTGTCCAGGCTGATCTACGCCACCAGGGTGTCGCTCAGCAATTCGATACTCGTGCTGGCGCTGATCCTCCTGATCAGCATACCGGTCGGCTCTGTATCAGGCTACGCCGGCGGCGCGATCGACAATATCCTGATGAGGATCACAGACATTCTGCTCGCCTTTCCCAGCCTGGTCCTATCGTTGGCCATTGCCGGGCTGATAGGGCCCAGCCTCGCCCACCTGCTGATCGCTCTTGCTGCTGTGTTGTGGGCGGGTTATGCCCGGATCATCCGGGGCATGGTGCTGCAGATCAAGGAGAAGGAATTCATAACAGCTGCCAGGGCCTCAGGGGCGTCGCATTTCAACGTCGTTACCAGGCACATCATGCTGCATGCCATGACGCCGATCATCGCCCTGGCTGCTCTGGAAGTCGGCGGCATCATCCTGGCCATCTCCGGACTCTGTTTCCTGGGGCTGGGCGCCCAGCCGCCAACCCCCGAATGGGGGGTGATGCTGAACGATAGCAGGCCTTATATCCAGTCAGATCCGAATTTGATGCTGTACCCTGGCTTGGCCATTTTCTTGGTGGTGGGCTCGTTCAACCTGGTGGGGGAGGGCCTGCGCAAGGCGATCAATCCCCAGTCGGGAGGCAGGATGGCGGATCGATGATGGATCTGTGACGAGAGGATGGCATTGGCCATGGAAGCGGTGCTGAGCGTTAAAAATCTGGCTGCCTACTTTTATACCAGGGACAGGATCGTGAAAGCGGTCGACGGGGTGAGCCTGGAGATCAGGAGTGGAACAGTCACCGCCATCGTTGGAGAGAGCGGCTGCGGCAAGACGGTGACCGCCATGTCGATCCTCGGGCTGCTGGCCTTTCCGGGTCGGATCGTGGCGGGAGAGATCCTGTTGAACGGGCGCGACCTGCGCCGCCTGACCCTGAAGCAACTTCAGGAGGTGAGGGGCGGAGAGATCGCCATGATCTTTCAGGATCCGGTGAACGCCCTGAACCCGGTGCTGACCGTGGGAACGCAGATGATCGAGGCCGTCGTCTGCCACCGCCGGGCGGCCGGCGCAGAAGCCAGGGCGCTGGTTCTCGAATGCATGGGAAAGCTGGGGCTGCCCGCACCGGATAAGATGTTCGGGATGTATCCTTTTCAACTGAGCGGAGGCATGTGCCAGCGCATCATGATTGCCACCGCCCTATCGTTGAGCCCGTCCATTCTGATCGCCGATGAGCCTACGACAGCGCTTGACGTCACCGTCCAGGCCCAGATTCTCGACGAGTTATGCCGTCTGAAACGGGAATTCGGCACCGGTATCCTGCTGATCACCCACGACCTGGGCGTGGTGGCCGAAATAGCCGATGTGGTTTATATCATGCAGGGGGGTCTGATTGTAGAATCGGGAACTGTCTATGAGATCTTTGACAGGCCGGTTCACCCGTACACCAAGCGGTTGCTGCAGTCGTTTTTCTAGCAACTGGAGTGACGGTTTGATGGCGGGCCTCCGCGTTGTATCGAGAGGGGTGCGGTTCAACTGAACCTGCTGGAACTGATCAATGTGAGCAAGCACTTCAAGGCAGGCGGCAGTCTGTTTCAGGGCGGCAAGGAGATCGTGCCCGCAGTGGATGGCGTGTCCCTGGCCCTGTCCGAGGGGGAGACGCTGGGGCTGGTGGGGGAGAGCGGGTGCGGCAAGAGCACCCTGGCCAGGCTGATTCTGGGGCTGGAAAGGGTTACGGAGGGGAGGATCTATTATCAAGGCCAGGAGATCACCGGACTGGACTATACCAAGCTGTGCGATGTCCGCCAGAACATCCAGATGGTATTTCAGGACAGCTATGCCTCCTTCGACCCTTTCTATACGGTGGCCGGAATTATCGGTGAGCCCCTGACCAACTTCGGGAATAATGGGAGAAGCCTGGGAAACGAGATCAATAGTATTATGGAGCGGGTCGGCCTTGAGCCGGCATATGCCTCACGGTATCCGCATGAATTGAGCGGCGGACAACTGCAGCGGGTGGGCATCGCCAGGGCGCTCATCCTGTATCCCAAACTGCTTCTCTGCGACGAGCCGGTCTCCAGCCTGGATTTTGCCATCAAGGCCCAGATACTGGGCCTGTTGAAGGATCTCAAGCAACAGCTGGGCCTGACCTATCTGTTCATCTCCCATGATCTGTCGGCGATCAGGTATATCTGTGACCGGGTTGCGGTCATGTACCTGGGAAAGATTGTCGAGATTTTGAGCATGCGGCGGCTGCTGGAAGACATTTGCCATCCCTACACCACCGCTCTCCTGGCAGCGGTGCCGGTAGCGGACCCCCGGCTGCGGCAAGCGGAAAGGGGGCACATCAAGGGTGAGCCGCCCAGGTTTGCGGGTGTTGCTGGAGGATGCCGCTTTTATTTCAGGTGTCCCCATGCAATTCCGCTGTGCCGCGAAGTCGAGCCTGTACTGGAGAAGGTTGGTACTGCCCATGCGGTGGCTTGCCACCTCAAGCATGAGCTTGGCCTCGGTGAACAGCTATCCGAGGTCAGGACGGGAGGGCCCGGTGACAGTGGTGAGATTTACAGCCAAGAAAGGAGTGGATGAGCATGCAGATGCAGGAGCGGATTGAAAACTATTGGGAAGGGGAGGCCTCCCGCTATAGTGAGGGAGTCTGGAAGGAGATCAACAGCTTTAAAAGACAGGCTTGGACAGACCTGATCGAGGAG
>JAHFCR010000106.1 GCA_023249405.1 Peptococcaceae bacterium
CCATAGGATGATCTCCTTGCCGAACTGGTAAGCCTGGTAGATGTCGATTCCGGTGCCGATGTAACTTAACCCGGGGTTGTCCATCTCGGTCAGGACGATGTCGGCTATCAGGATGTCGAGCATGTTGCGCTGCATGATCCTGGCACTGTCCTGATAGGTATCGCCCGGCCAGCGCATCGGATCAAGAACCCGGTACCCGGCGGCGATCAGGACTTCGGTGGCCTCGTCCCGCCAGGCGGCTGCGGCGCCCAGGTCGGTGTGAGCGTCGATGCTGCCGGCCAGATAGACGGTGCGTCGATGCGGCGAATCAGGTTTGGTCAAATATTGCGGTGCGGTTTCCATGTTGGTCAGCTCCTTCTCTTTAAAAATTTAATCTCTTCAGGAAAAATCCCAGTAGACAAACGTCCATCATCAAATTTCACATCATACAAAATTTTGTCTACTCGTTTACCATCAGGTGAAACCACATTTAGGCGAACGTTCTCAACTGTTGCTTTTTCCCAATCTCGCTTTCCGCTTATAGGGATATCTCTCTCTTTCCATGAACGGTGATTGTAGACCAAGACCCTATTTCTCTTGATACGCCCCATGGGCTACGCCTCCTAATCCTAACTGGCTTTGTTACACTTTTTTTGGTCTTGTTACACCTTTGTTACAAGGATTTTAAAGGCTACATACCTTGTGGCAGTAAAGACTAGCGGTTTTTTTGCGGCTTGTTACAATTTTCTCCGGGTATAAGAGAGATACTTTATATATGATCATGATCGCGTGATCGCGTGATCGCGTGTGCATGTGTGCCCTGATATATACATATAGGTAGTGTAACTGTAACATCTATATATATATTAACCTCTATCCCTTGTCCTCTAAGCATCCTAGCTGTTACAAAAGTGTTACACCGCCTGGAACATTTTCATATCCAAAACCATCTATCTCTTGTCCCCCAAGCATTCTATCTTTCATCACCGTCAAGCTCCGTTGTAACACCGTTCATAGTCTCGCTGTCATTGGCTGGCGGGAAGATATATTCTACCGGAATGCAGATCACCCTCCCCGTTCCTCCAGTCTTTAAACGCTGATTCCTGGTAGGATTGCCTTCTCGATCGGGCATGCATATCTTTTCCCTCAGAAAGGCCTGCTGTATCTCCTTGCCCTCGGTGCCAAGGTATTTCTTTATGCACTCGTTCAAAGCATTCGGGAAGAATCCGATGCACTCGCCGGCACCCTTCACGTTGACCACGCTGGCGATGTACTCCCCGCTCGGCGGCTTTGCCACGCCCATATACGACACCGGCTCCATCCCGGCAATGCGTTGAACGTTCTCCGCCGCCCAGCTCTGGATCACTCCGAGAGCCCGCTTCCATAGCGGCGCCGCTTCGGTGTTTTCGAGTATGTATTTCCAGGCGGCGTGGGTAGCCTGATAGGGGATCGTCTGGTTGCCCTCTTCGAGGCTGACGCCCAAAGAATTCATGAGCAACTGCAACCCAACGCCGCAGGTCGCCACCCTAGAGGCCATGCGCCCGGCCATCGATACCAGCTCCCCCGATTTATGTTCGGGGATGGCATCCTTCAGCGATCGCGCGTACAAGTCGAACAGATCCAGCAACACCTTATTGTCGTTTACGATCACGTAATCCACCAGATACTGCGCATACTGCCGGCCGGCGTGGCCGTAGTTGGTCACGCACTGGATGCGCAGGTCATCGATGTCCTGCTGGATAGCGGGATTTCTGCCCCCGAATATGGGCGGCAGACTGAGCACCCGGGCTTCGACACCTTCCCGGTTGCTGTAGCTCTTGATACTGCGTTCGCTGGCCAGTAAGGCGACGTTATAAAAACTTTTTGTCTGCCGCATTCCTCCGGTCCGGGATCCCCGCTCCCGGCCCATGCCCAGGGCCAGCATATAAACCAGCGTCGTGGGAAAATCGTCGTTTCTGGACAACTGCGTTTCCTCCAGGAACACCGGCATGTCGCACATCAGATACAGCAGGTTCTCCCAGGCAACCGCCGTCCTATCGAACGTCCTGGCTAGGCCGCTCGGGTTGCCCCACACCGAAGCCGCCAGTTCATTGCCCGTCGATTTGCCGATCCCCGCCTGGTCCGATGCCACCTCGACGCAGAAGCCATGGATGTCCAGCCGCCGGGCTGCGAACAGCCATCGAAGCAGCGGAGCCGCGCAGCTGGCCCCCACCAGAAATCCCGCCAGCGGCCACCTGCGGCAGGTTTCGATCAGCGTTTGCCGTTGCGCCTCTGCGCTGCCCACCGATCCTATCGCCTCTATGAGTTCTTTCTCAGCCCCCCTGATGTTCGGTGACCAGACGATCTTGTCCGGCATCTCTCTCCTCCTATCTGTGTACTGGTACACAATTTAATTTTTCCTTGCCACTGCTGGATTCCGTATGCTGTCTATTACATTTATTGGAAAAAGTCAACCTTTTGGGCTAGTTTTTTGTGTACCTGACTGTGTACTTTGCCCCGAGTACACACTATTTTGCTGTGTACTTTCAGTGTGTACTGTGTACTCGTCAACAGGAACACTTGTTCCCACGATGTCATGCCCCAGCACTACCAGTTTCGAACCCTGTTCGTGCCACCCGCACCGGGTCACCACCCTCCTAGACGGGATCGCCCGGGTATCGCGGAGCGCCGCCAGCCACCTGAGAAGTCCTTTCGAATTTTCGCTGTCCACCGGTATCCCGCAATTCGCCGCCCCCGTCAGCCGGGCCCGGTCGAATATGGCCGCAGCGTCCAGGGCCGTCCGGTGCCAGCCCCCGTTCAGCCAGACCACCTCGTAGCTGACCGACTCGTCACTGCGATCCAGCGGCTCCAGCGCCGAGGCCAGGACAATAGGGACGGGGAAGCGCCGTTCGATGTTGGTCGTGCTTCCATACTCTCCCTGCTTGGTCACCACCTCGAACACGCCGTCCTGGTTAATTTGCCAGCTGCCCGGCACCGGCGCATCCAGTGGGCAGTCCGGAAGCGCGTCCGTGAACCTGGGCCCCTCAGCATCTCCCTGGCCGGCAATGTGCAGCTGCGACTTCATGCGGCGCCGGGTGTCCCTGATCGCCTGGTCGAAATCTCGCAGGTTGATCTTGCCCCTGAGCGCAGTCTTGACCTTGGCCTGGTCGGCCACCGGCATCATGGCCAGGGCCCCGATGATCTGCGCATCGAAGACCTGCTGCGGATCTTCCCGGCAATGCAGGATTATCTCGTCCACGGATCCGGGCTTGCCGGCGCCTTTGCCTGGTTTTTCCTCGGCCAGTTCCTCCGGAGCCGGCTGCCGGGCTGCCGCGATAGCTGCATCCATTGCCGCTCTAAACGCATCCGGCATTTCTGTATTTTTATGCAATTCATTCGGGTCCTTGTAGCCCGGGGTGCTGAGCACCAGGATCTGGCCGTCGTATCCCGCATCCTTTAACATCCCGGCTGCCTTCTTGACGAAGGCTTGCCCCGCCTCGTCCGGTTCCTGATGCAGGTAGACCCGTTCGAACCGCATCAGATGCCTGGCCCATTCCGCCTTGAAATTTTTCGCCCCCGGGACGCCCAGCGCCGGGTACCCGTGCAGCCAGAGCGTCTGACTGTCACTTTCGCCTTCGACCAGGATCACATACTCGTTGTTGTCCTCAGGCAGGCCCGGGCGGCTGAGCCTGTCTAACCCGTACAGACAGAGTTTCGCTCCTTTGGCCCAGCGGAACTCCTGCCACTGCCGGTACCTGACCGGTCCCGCCGAGCCGTCTTCGAGCTGGTAGGGAATGCAGATCCGGCCGCGCTCCTCGCATATCCCGAGACCCTGCAGGAAGTCGACCGGCAGGTGTTTACCCCCTGCATAGTCGGCCAGGGTATAGGGTGGCGCAGCCCCACCGGTTTTCGCATTTTCCTTTTGCCCCGTTTTTGGTAATGGCTCCACGCTCATCCCCAGTCCCCACCGCTGCACGATGTAGCTGGCCGCATCCTGGGGCGCGGCAGCAAGTCCTGCCCGCATCACGTAGTCTATCGGGCTGCCGGTCGCCCCGCATCCGAAGCAGGTAAAACTGTTGGTGCCCTCGTAGAAGGTGCAGCTCGGATCCGGGTCGTCGTGGAACGGACAGCAGGCCACCACGTTGCTGCCCTGCCGGCGGATCTGCAAGCCGTGAACGTCTTCCGCTATTCTGATGATTGAGACCGATTTTGCCGCCTCACATATGTCCAAACTTCACCGTCTCCCAGCCCTAAATAATAATGGATGCCTCTTCTATCTCCTCGTTCAGCAGTTCTTTCAGAATAAATTCCAGGCAGGTCTTCAGTGTCTCGTAATCCGTAAACTGCTCAAGGGCTTCCTGGATGGAGACGGCCACTCCGCTGAGCTTGTCTTGCAAATCGGCAGTTGTCATTTCAGTGTTCAATAAAAGCCCAATGATGTCGCCACTCTCCACCAACCGGCGGAATTCATCTGCCTGCGCCTGGGTAATCAGGCCTTTCACTACTGCATCCTGGAGCGATGCCGGTTTATTCAACTGCCTCAGCCTCCTCTCCGGCCGCAGCACCGAGGGTGAGCTGGTATACTTTGTCATCTTCCTCAATGCCACGGATCTGGCAGGCAAAGATGAGCATGCCCAGTTCCAGATCGGTCATCTCACGCAACTTGGCGATCAGCGCAGCAATTGTTTTTTCATCCCACCAGTTGGTTTCGGGCAGATTGAACTCCTTATTGATCTCGAGCGTAACCTTATGATCAGCCCAGGCAGCAGAAGTGGCCGGCTTATATACTGCTTTAGCGGCGATATAAATCAGTTCCTCCCGGGTGACACTAGTCTCCATCACCTGGGCGATCCTCTCCAATTTGACCGCTTCAAAGTTTTTAGTCTTGGCCCGGGTCTCCTTGCCCTGGGCAATCGTTTTGGACCGCTTCTTCTTTTTCCAGCAGGCCGTGTCAGTGCAGATCTTGACTACCTCATCGCTGTGGCCCAAAGCATTAGCGATCTTCTCGCAGGGCTCGCAGTCCTTGAGCTTAAACTCAGAGTAATTGGTGAACTCCTCGTAGATGTCGTAAGGCATATCCCTGAGGCTGGGTAGCTCGATCTTGCCCAGGTCCTCGCCGTTCGCCCTGCCCTGGGCGCGTACCTTTTCGAGCACTTCCTCACGCTTGGCCTGTCTCGCCTCTTCCTGGTGTTTTTCCCAGCACTCAGACTTGATGCAGAAAGGATGCTCCTTGTCGTTGCCGCCCCATCTTTCCTTCGCATGCACCTGATACTGGCACTTGGCTTTGACGCAGATCCGCTGATAGTCGAAGACAGGGCCACCATAATTGCGGGGCCATAAGGGCTTCCCAGCCCTTACGATCTCGTCATCAATTGCAGCGCCGGCTTGCGCTACGGGGATATTGTTATCTTGAAACCTTTTTGCCATCTTCTGCGCCAATTCGGGCATCACCGTGGCCACCTTCACCAGCGCCAGCCCATGCCCCGCGCTGATTATTTCATGTGAAATACTCTCCTGGACGCTCTCCGGCAGTTTCAGCAATCGTAACCTGTTGGCTACCTGGGCCTGGCTGATGCCCAGTTTCTCCGCCAGGGCTTCCTGCTTCCACCCCCGGTCAACGGCTGCGCGGAAGGCCTGTGCCTCCTCGATCGGGTCCAGGTCCTGGCGCTGGATGTTCTCGGTGAGCATCACCTCGAATTCCTGCTCCTCAGTCAGCTTCCGGACTATCACCGGCACCGTCTCCAGCCCGGCCGCCATGGCAGCGCGGTAACGGCGCTCGCCGGCGACGATGCGGTAAAGGAACGCATCTGGATGACAAGCTGCATCATCATGCTGCCGGACGACTAGCAGCGGCTCCAGGATGCCCACCTGGCGGATTGATTCGGTCAGCTTGTCCAGCGCCTCCGGGTCGAAATGTTTCCGCGGGTTGTTGGGGTTGGGGTAAACCAGGGCGATGGGGACCGTAGAGTAGCCGGCGGTGGCTTTTTCATTAACGATTTGGGCGGTTTCGTTTACGGCTGCCTCTGCTCCATCGATGACGGTTTCAGTGATTTTTGATACGTTTCTCATGTGGCAATTCGTGCAGTCGTTATCGATCGGGCAGGCCTGGCATTTCAATGGCCATTGCTCAGGGGACTGCATGCGTTCAGGAACCTCTACGGGGATGAACTTGCCTTCTTGCAGGGACGTTAGTATCCAGTCAATTACATGGTCGCCCTTATCCGGCTTGTAGTAGATTGGATACAGTCCCTTAGTATTAGGGCCGACTACTTGATCGATTACGCCGAGGGCGCCACGATGATTTATGCGAATCCCGATCAGCGCCTTGATAGGATCGACGAGGGCTTCCACCTGGTTCTCTTCTGGCAGTTGGCCAATGGTCTTTGCTGCCCAGCGCAACATTTCGCAGCCAGCACAGCCAGGGTAGCTTGGTTCCCGCGGAGAGAGCACTCCCATCGTTTTACAATGTGGGCAAGCATCGCCAGGCCTGGCGCAGGAAAATACGGCGCAGTTGGAGCATAAATCTTGCTCAAGCCATGAACAGGGGATGCCGTATCCAGTATCGCAGGCATGCTCATCTGTGCAGCCACAGACACGACAGGCGGCGCCGGCGGGCTCACCTTCCATGGGCGAATCCGATGCAGGTACTTCCCGGATCCAACCCTTTTCGATAGCCAATTTGGCAGCTGCACCAAAAGCATCAAGATCCATGGCCACATCGTCAGTAGGAGCAGCTTCCTGGGCCGGCTCAGTGGTGGCCACTTCTTTGTAGCAAGTCGGTTTGCCTGTCTCTAGATTCAGGCCGGCCCGATAGATACGGTCAAAAAACTTATCGTCGTTTGCTTCCGGATGCCCGCAGAATTGTTTGAAATAGCCGCAGCCGTAGCTTTCACAGTTAAAGAAAGCTTGCATTTCAGCCCGTACTTCAGCCATCGTTTCTTCGGCTGCAACCGACTTTCTTTTAGGCACTTCAATCGCTCCTCTCTGTATCCCAAGGAATTGCTTGTCCTGCTCGGTCAGCAGGTGCACGATCTCTTCAGCCGTGAACTTGCCAAACAGTACATCCATCCTCAGACAGCCCTTGCCGTATTTGCAGCAAGGCTCACATCGATCGAGCAAGAGTCTGCATCCTGGAGCCTTTTCTAGCGGCTCATCAAATATCTTGCCGCCCATGCATGTGTATCTCAGCCTCCAGTGAGTGCAGGCCTCCGGTTTGTAGCCGGACATACAAGCTTTGCCGCCGAATATGCCGCAGTAACAGGTCGAGCAATCAGGCATTGCCCCTCAGCCTCTCCAGCCCCCGCTGAGTCACCGGGCTCATCCAGACGATCTCATTGCCACGTATCACGATCGTGATCGTGCCGTCGGTCTGGTGAATCTGCACGATGTACCCCCGGTACCGGTAGTTCTCGTAGATCGATTTGTCGGTGCGGATCTCGCCCAGGGCGTGGCCGTTCTTCCGGACTTCCGAGGCGGCCACCGCCGGCCAGTCGATCGCCTGCTCCAGGTACCGGCACGTGCCCCGGCCGCGCTGCTTG
>JAHFCR010000046.1 GCA_023249405.1 Peptococcaceae bacterium
ATAATTGTCCCCGATGATGCCGTCAGCCAGTTCGTAGACCCAATCATCCGGGTTGAAGCCTTTAACGAAAATACCATAGCTGATGATTTTTTCGAGCAGCTCTATCCCCGGCGCCTCCGGATGGCTATCGACATAAGCCTGAAATCGTTCGTAGATCCCCGGTTTGCTGGTCATGCCTGCCATATCACGCGACCGCTGCACTCTTCTTGACTCTGCTGCGGCAAACAGCCCGAAGGTAAAGAAGGCTTCCCGTGGTGTTGCGGCGGTCCAGTTGGGGTTGCCCCTGCCGGCATCGAGCAGGGAGCGGGTGCTGCTTTTGTTTGATTCCCTGGCCAGGCTGATCAATCTGTCCTTCAGTTCAAACGGGCTGACCTGGCCGTATATTCTCTCTATTTCTTCGCGCTGGATATTGCGATGATCCATATGATAATTCCTCCCGTTCAATAGATCCCTGCTGCCGGCCTGACCCGTTTGAACATGAGCGGCAGCCTTATCGGAAGATCTGCACAAGCCTGCGCGGCAAACTATTATCAGGTTTCCCGCGTCTATTGACCGGAAACACGTCAGTTGATGGGAGTATGCACCGGTCAATAATTCCGTCAATTTACGGTCGGCAGACACCGTCTATTGCGGGGCATTATGCTCCGGCAATAGTGTCTGAATGGTATTGTAAACCAAAATTAAGATGTTAAACTGCACGGGGTTGGAGCGATCGTTGGAAAGACTTAAAACAGTCCCCATGGAACGGCTGTTCACCTCTAGCTAGATGTTATAATATTCCTTTCCGGGCGGAGAGGTATCTGGTAATAAATGATTGTATGGAGATTATCTTCCAATAACATTAAATTTATGCTAATGTCAGTTATATAAGGAAACATGTAGAATAATGCAGTATGGCCTGCCTGTCAATGGGCAATGCAAGCAGGACAGTATGTTATGAAGGAGAGTTGGGACATGAAAAACGTGATCATCATCGGTTCAGGAATCGGTGGACTTGTCGCCGGCAACCTTCTTGCCGGGAGGGGGCATAAGGTTGCCATCTTTGAAGCCCATAGCATGCCTGGCGGCTATACTGCCGGATTTTACAGGAAGGGTTACTATTTTGAGAGCGGCACCTTATCCTTTGAAGCCTCGGCATCGGTTTTCAAGGCAATGAAGGACATCGGAGTGTTTGAAAAGATCGACTTTGTAAAACAGAGACTGCGGTTCGTTTCAGAGAGCTTCGACGGAATTCCTGGTAATACAGAAGATAAAGTGACTTGGTTAAAAATATAATATCTTTGGGTCAATCTTGGTTAAATACACGGAGGGAGATGAGTACAATGAGGAACCGGAAGGGCTTTGCGCTTGTGCTGCTGTTGTCAGTGATCCTGCTGCTGGGTTGGCAGGGACCGGTGTCTGCGCAGAACGCCGGGGCGAGGCAGGAAAAAGGGGCCACCCAGCTCGGGATCAACGGTGACTATTTTACGGCGGGCAATACTGTTGATTTCACCGAAAAGATTGCCGGTGACCTCTATGCCGCAGGCAATGATGTCCTGGCTCAGGGAGACACGGGAGGCGACGTCCTGGCTGTTGGGCGCAGCATCAATGTCGGGGGCAATGTCGGAGGCAGCATCCGGGCTGCAGGCAGCCAGGTTACCGTCGGGGGCAAGACCCTGCGCAACGCCACCATCGCCTGCCAACAGTTGGCGATCACACAAGAAGGCCTGATTTCAGGAAACGCCTACCTGGCCGGGCAGACAATCGACGTCAACGGCAAGGTAGGAGGCGACCTGAGGGCGGCGGCCTCCACGGTCGTGATCAACGGTGAGATTGGCCGGGACGCGCAGATAACCGCGGACAGGGTGGTGGTACTCCCGGGCGCCAAGATCGGCGGCGCCCTGAAATATTGCTCCAAGAATCCGGCAGAGATCTCCCCTGAGGCGCAGATCGAGGGCGGAGTTACGCAAATCCCGGTATCACCAGGGGGTGCTTCGGCAAAACACGCAGGCTTCTCGATCATCCGGGCGCTGCTCAGTCTGGCCGCTCTGTTGTTGGCGGCGCTGGTCTTCGTGCTGCTGCTGCCGCGTTGTGTCTACCGGGTGGCTACGACGGTGCGGACACAGCCCTGGCTCTGCCTGGGGATCGGTTGTGCCGGGATGCTGGTGCCACCCTTTCTGGCGATCATCCTGTTCATCACCGTGGTCGGAATGCAGCTGGGGTGGATTGTACTAGCCGGATACCTTGCTTTTCTGTCAGCCGGTTTCCTGCTGGGGCGGATCATGATCGGGTTTCTCGCGGGAGGGCTGATTCTGCGGGCGTTGGAAAAACGGGACCGGGCATCCGCCGTCTGGTCGGTGCTGTTAGGGGCCACCCTGCTCAAACTGGTTTCCTATATCCCGGTTCTGGGATGGCTGATCGGCCTGTTCACCGGCATCTTCACCATGGGTGCCCTCCTCTACCTGGCCGGTCGCACCTGGTTCCAACCGGAGCCGCCACCAGAGGCGCCGGCACAACCGTAGCAGTCTGGACGGTTATATGCCCAAGCCCTTCCGCTCCGGCTTCGTGCCGTCAGCAAGGGCCAGCGCCTTTTTCCACGTCTTTTCCGTTTCATACTTGAAAAATTCATACAGGGGATGCAATTCCTCGGATTCGTCATACTTCTGCAGGCAATCGTAATAGATCTGCTTATCTTCATCATAGACGATGAGAGGCGGATGATTATGGGTCATGAGATAGTAATTCATGAGCGTTCTGCCAACACGTCCGTTGCCGTCAGCGAAAGGATGGATAAACTCGAACCTGGCGTGGAAATAGGCGGCGGCCTTCAAAATGTCCTTGCCCTCATACGCATTTACTTCAGCGATCAGTTCTGTCAGGTCGTCTTCCACATTCTCCGCAGCGGCGCCGATCTCGTGAATGCCGGTTACGTAATCATGCTTTTTGAACTCGCCCGGCCGTTCTTCATTGGCAATATACCTGCGCTCATTGTATGTTCCGCTGGTGAGAACCCGATGAATTTCCTTGACCGGCCCCAGGCCGAGGGGCGCCCTATTCACTATTTTTTCTTTCAGAAGCTCATAGCACAGCTTTTGATTCTGCTGTTCAAACAGGGCGCGGGGGCTTCCGGTATAGTTCACTACCCTGCCATTCTCAAAGATCTCCCTCGTATCGTGATAGGTAATTTCCTCGTTCTCTATTTTTCCGGAATGGAAAGCGAACAGGATGCGGAAGCTGTCAAGGTATTTGTCAAGATCAGCGGCGGAGGTGATGTTATACGATTGCCACAGCCCGACGACCCGGATGTATTGCTCCAAGGACGCCACTCCTTTTCGCGCGGTTGATTTCGGTCCCCTTGTGATTATGGTATCATTATACCATAACTGTCATAAACTGACTTTGACTTTGAGGGTTGCCGGTGTCATGGCTGCGCTGGGGTTTCTAAAGCCCTTGATCGCAGGCATGATAACAGGATGTTGAGACTAAAGAGATGTCAAGCAAGATTTGACGGTCCTGACTAAATATAGTACCATATTTGTACAGGGGGTGATAACGCCATGAATAGTGAAGAAGATATTCGGCCTATTTCTTATATTAAAGCCAATGCGGCTGAGATTCTGACGCAAGTGAACGCTACCCATAGACCAGTCTATGTTACTCAAAATGGAGAGGCCAGGGCGGTTTTATTGGATACCGAATCCTTTGAAAAAATGAGGCAGGCTCTCGGTTTATTAAAACTATTGGCCCAAGGCGAGCGTGATATAGTCGATGGAAAAGTCTTGCCGCAGGAAGACTTATTTGCGGTTATGGATCGCGGCCTTGATCATGAAGACCATGACTGAAGGGGCCTATCAGGTTTTCTGGACGCAGACCGCCCAGCAGGATTTACAAAGAATAATTGAATATATTGTCGCCGACAGCGAGATTCGGGCAAGAAGAGTTTATCTTTCCATTAGAGAAAAAGCTGATGAATTGAGGCAAATGCCCCTAAGGGGAAGGATTATTCCGGAGTTAAGATACTATGGTATTTTAACCTATAGAGAATTAATCAGTCCGCCCTGGCGCATTATTTATAAGACTGACGAACATAAGGTATGGGTGCTTGCAGTAATCGATGGTAGAAGAAATGTAGAGGACATATTGCTTGACAGGTTCATTTGAGGAAAAAAATTAAAACAGCCAGGTTGCTTGGTTGAAGTTATCCAGCCCATACGGACAGTAACACTGGCCCATGATGCATTACGGGCTCAACGCCCATTCCTTGGCGCCAGCAAATATGGCGGTATGATCAAAGCGGGTACAGGCATGAGCAGAAAAAAGACAAGGGGAAAGCGCAAACACCCCAGCAGTTGCATTAGTGGAACAGGCGACTATTCACAGTAGCCCATAGCCGCTGGATTGCAGCATCTTGGTGATAAACCAGCCGTTCTCACCGTTGACGGTGAGTTTTTCGACGTCAAACCTTTCTGTCGCCGTCTCATTAGGAGGCGCCGAGGTCACTTCCGGAAAAGTGACCGTAAATTCTGCGGCTGTGTCGCTGAGCTTCTTTTCCTCCTGAACGGTGATCGGTCCGACCCAGGGGCTGGACACGCCGGTAACCCAGAAGCCAAACCTGCCGTCTTCCAGGATGCTTTGATCCACCTGCCGGCGCAGGTCCGGCGACAGGGCTGCGTATTGGAGCGCCCCGTTGCGGGTCTGCTCTCCACGTCCCCATAGATTCATGGCTTCTTCAGGGGAAGCGGGAATCAGCGCATTCTCTGCCCTCGCCAGCTGTTGTTTGACTTCTTCAATGTCGGGAGTCTGGATGATGAGGCGGTTGGCGCCTTCATCATAGTTGAACTTGGTATAAAAAAGCATTTCCAGCAAACACATGGGGACATAAATGCGCCCGTCGTGATTTTCAAAACAATAAACCACGTAAGAGTACGAATAGGACTGGTCCTCGTTGATCACGCTGACAAGAATCTGATCGGGATGCGAAGGATCAAAATATTTCTGTGTCAGTGTGCTCAATTCATCGAATATCTTGATGTCGCGCAGGCGCGGCGCGGAAATGCCCGCGGCCCTCGCCGGCAGGGGCAGGAGCCCCGAATCGGTATCCGCATCCGTTGGCGGCGGCGCCAGGGCATCTGCAAAGGATTCCAGCTTGGATAGATGATAGAAATCCTCGTTTGTGTAGATAGAGATGTTGCGTTTTCCGGGGTCCCATTGCACTGAAGATGCCCCCAACTGCCCGGCAACCCAGCGAATAGGAACCATCGCCTGCCCTTCGGCAACATGGGTGAATGCGGGAACAGGCACATCGGACCCGTTGATCCGAATCGTCAGCGGCGGGGAAGCGTAAGCCGGCGAGCTGCCCAGCATGACGGCCAGGGCAAGGCTTAACAGGGTGGTTCTCAGTTTCATTTTTATGCTCCTTTACGACATCTCTTCTTATACTATCCAACTTTTGTACTCCGGAATCCCGGGAATGCTTACGGGCTTCCTTCACCCCATTCATTATACCTTCAGTCAGAGTTTTGTTCTCATGATCAGCATACTGACTGCCAGCGTACACTTGACAATCTCCCTATCCTCGTACCATACCGTGATACTTCTGCCCACGGCAGTCTGCCGCCGCCTGTTTCAGGCCACCGTTCCCGGCGAGTGCCGGATGATTTTATGAAGTCCGGCGGGTTCAGCACGGGAAAGTTAAGTGGTAATATATTCTTAAAATGTTATTAACATGGAATTAACATTCTTAACATGCCGATGGCTTACAATTTAAAAAGGCCGTGGTTGGCCTGCCCAGGGGAGGAGGCAATGGAGGGAGATGTGGCAGAAGTGGTTGGCAAGGCATGCGTCTAAAAGCAGAGCCAAAAAAATGAGAGGAGCAAGGAAGGAAAATGATGGGGAGAAATATCAAGTTGGCGGCTGTGCGCAGGGCGGTAATAATGGTTCTCGCCTGTGCGATCGTGTTGTCTTTTGCGGTTGCGGCTTTTGCCGCCATTCCCAGCTCTGACATTGTCTCATGCAATGGCATGTTCAACGTCGACAAGTGGATGCTGGAGTCCGACGGACAGACCCCGGTCACCTGTACGAGCCCCGAGTATAGCGGCAAGACCCTGCAAGAGGTGATCAACGTGGTCTTCGCAGATGTCTATGCTGCCTCGGCCTCTGATGCGCAATCCCGTCTTGCCGATGGCCTGGCCACCATAGGTTATACGCCCAGCATCTGGCATTACAGCGGGTATACAGGCTGGATGGCAGGCACTCTTTACCATCAGCAGCCCATTATCGGCGCCTTTGCCGATAAATCCTTCTATGAACAGAATATCCACCACAGTCGCGCCTTTGGCCCCTATTATTACAACAGCGCCTATTACACTATCGCGTCGTTCAGCACAGAAAGCTTTCAATCGTGGCCCCCCGCTCACGTGTGGGTCTCTTATAATACGGCTCGCGATGACGTTGCATCCAAATTGGTGAGCATGTCCGGGTATACCCGACTAGCAAACATCAATCTGCAAAATCAGATCCCGGCCAATGATCCGACCCTGAGCACGGGTGACTTTGACGGAGTAACTGTATTTTTACAGACTCCTAGAGATATCAATTGACCAGGAATGAGATTGATACGCACGGACAGAGCTAAAAACGTTCTTGCCTCCAGGCTGGTCCGGCATTCATCAGCAGGGCGTTTGGGCGCCAGGTATTGATCGGGCGCTCTGCCGGGCCGCCACCGTCATATTGTGCGCCCCGGCAGATAAAAGAAAGCGGCGGGGGCGGTGCCGCAATAAAGCCAGGAGCTGAGGAGGATGGCAATCCTGCTACAGCCTAGGACTCGTTGAGCAACAGGTCACGGATCCCCGCTATCGATCCCTGCAGGGATTCTGTGATCCGGTTTTCCGGGCGCAGCACCTCCAGCATGACGCAGCCCCTGTAGTTGGTGTCGAGCAGCGTCCGTATCAAGCCGTTCCACTCGATCTCCCCCTGGAAGGGTGCCCAGTGCCGGTCCTGCCAGGCGGCGGCGTCCAGCCCGTCGTTGTCGGAAAGATGGGTGGTAACGATGCGGGGCGCCAGGCAGCGCAGATTATCGAAGAAACCATCCCCCCCGTAAGTGGCATGGGAACTGTCGAAGCATACTCCCACCAGCGCCGGGTCAAGACCCTGGATGGTCTGAGCCAGTTCCTGGCACGAGGGCCCGAACATGTTTTCTATGGCCAGTCCTACTCCTGCCCGGCAGGCGCCATCCAGCAGTTCCAGCAGACTCTCCAGCCAGATCTCCGTTGCATGCTCATAACTGACGGCGGTCTGGCCATCTTCCGGCCAGTATGGCCATTGCCCATAGCATTCATATTCCACGATCAGGTAGCTGGCCCCGAGGATCCTGGCCGATTCCAGCACCTCGCGGCGCTCCGCCAGGGCCGCCCGCCTCCGGTCCGTATCCGGGTCGGCCAGCCACTGCCCGTTCCCCGGCTCTCCCGAGGGGCCGTGCACTGAATTCACGGTCATCCCATAGCGCTCGATCCAGTGGCATAACTTCCGGATCTGTGCCGGATCGTACCAGTCGTTCCCTTTTCTCAAAATACCGATCTCGATCTGGCTGATGCCATTATCGCGCAGACATTCGAAATCCCTCTCCTCCAGCGGCCGTTCTCCGAAAATACAGCTTGAGAGGCCGATTTCCAACCTGGCTGTACCTTTTTGATTTTGCAGGGAATTATCCATGATATTTCTGCTCAACCTCCTTATGCATCAGTGTCCGTCTCTGAAGTTTCCCGCGGCCTAAACCAACTCACCTGCACCACGACGGACAACAGCAGGCGCTGGTTAGAGGCGGGCCGAAACCGAGTGGCGGGTCCGGGTCGAACAGCGTGCGCTGTCGTGCGGTTCCCCTGCCGTGCGCTTCCGGCGGGATGAACCGGCGTCAATGGGCAGCCAACTGTTTGCATTCCTCCCAGGGTATGAACAGCCCCGCATCCTGCCCCTTATCAAACCAGTCGCCCTGCTCCCGGTTCAGCAGATCCACCACCAGGATGCAGCCATTGACCCGCACACTATACCTGATGATGTTTCCCAGCACCAGCCGGTCTTCGATCAGACCCCTGGCGGCAATCCCATGATTGTTGCCGGCTACCGGCTGCCGGGAAAGACTGATTGCTTCCGGCCTAATGGCGAAGAGATCGCCGGCGGGTCTGCTGCAGCCGATAGACTCCATTTGCTCGCCGCTGAAAACATTGTAGTTGCCGATGAAATTGGCCACAAACTCGGTCCTGGGAGCAGCGTAGATCTCATCCGGCCGACCCATCTGGACGATCCGGCCACGATCCAGGATCAGGATCTTGTCCGAGATGATGAGCGCCTCTTCCTGGTCGTGGGTCACGAAGATGGTCGTAATATCCAGCTGCTTCTGGATCTTGCGAATCTCCAGGCGCAGGCTCTTTCTGATCTTGGCGTCAAGTGCATTCAGGGGTTCATCCAGCAAGAGAATCTTCGGTTCCAGCACCAGCGCTCTGGCCAGAGCGACCCGCTGCTGCTGTCCGCCCGACAGTTGGTGCGGGTAGAAGCGTTCCTTCCCCTCCAACTCCACGGTGGCGATGGCATCCCGCACCCGATCGAGATACTGCGCCCTTCGCAGGCCTTTCATACGCGGGCCGAAGGAGATGTTCTCCACGACGTTCATATTGGGAAACAGGGCGTAAGACTGGAAAACCATGCCGGTGCCCCGGTCCCGGCACTTCAGTCGGCTGATCTCCCTCCCGTCGATATAGATCTCCCCGGCATCGCTCGCCGTGAGGCCCGCCAGGCAGCGCAGCAAGGTAGTCTTGCCACAGCCGCTGGGGCCCAGCAGAGTGATGAATTCACCTTTTGCGGCGACAAAGCTGAGATCCTCAAAGACGGGCGTCTGACCGTATCGCTTGGATAGCCTCTCGACCTCCACGAAGCTCATCGCACATCCTCCTATCAGGCCTCCGGCCTTTTGTTCCATAAGCCGCCGAGCAGGATCAGCACCGCTGAAACGATAAAGATCATCAGATAATAGACAACCACGATGGCGCTTGACAGGTGACCGCTCTCCTTCATTCTCCCATACAGGAAAACCTGCACCGTTTCGTAGCTCCCTCCGGCCAGGATGTTGGCGATCACGAATTCCCCAAGCAGGATCGAAAAGGAGATCATGGCGGCGTGAGTCACACCCTTGAGAATGTTGGGGAGGATGACCAGGAAAAAGGCCTTCCAGGCCGGAGCGCCCATGGTTTCCGCAGCATCCAGCAGCACCACGGCATTGATGGCGTTCAGGCTGTTCTTGATCGCCCAGTACATGAACGGCAAGATGACCACGAAATATGCCCCAATCAGGATCCAGATCGTGCCCGCGATCGCCACGGGTTCCTGGGAGTAAATCGTGATCAGCCCCACCGCCAGGATCACCCCGGGGATAGCGAAGGGGATCGTGATAATTGCCCGCAGTAGATAATCCCACCTGGGCAGATAGACGTGGATGATGAAGATGGTCGGGATCAGGGTGGCCAGGTTGACCAGGATCGCGATACTGGAGATGAGGCAGGAACGGCCCAGGGACGGCAAAAAACGGGGGTCTGCAAACAGCTTGATAAACCAGGCAAGCGTATAACTATCGGGAAGAATGGTGGTCTGCCAATTGGTGGCCAGGGCATAGAGCATGGTTCCAACCAGGGGCAGCAACAGAAAAAGGACGATCACCGCCACCACTAGATAATGCCGTATATTACCCTCTCTCAAGGCCTACCCCCCTCTGCTGCCTGGCCAGCAGATCGTTGGCCACCACCGCGCCGACCAGAACCGCTCCCAGCAACACTGACAAGGCAGAGGCCAGGTACGGATTCAAGAACATGTAGCCGGAAATCAAGTCCCCGATCCTGATGGGCAACAAGTTGTAATTACCGGTAGTGAGAGCCATGGCGGTGGCATAGGCGCCCATGGCGTTGGCAAACAGCAGGCTGAAGGTGCCCAGGATACTCCTGCTGAGCACCGGCATCCCGATATAGATCCAGAATTGCGTGCCGGAGGCGCCCAGAGTGCTGGCGCTCTCCATCCATTCCCGCCTGATCCCGGCGAAAGCCGGGTAGAGCACCAGGATGCCCAGCGGGATCTGAAAATAGGTATACAGCAGGACGAGCCCCTTCCAGGTATAGATATTGAAGGCGTCCAGCCAGTGGAATCCCAGGCTGCGCAGGATGATGTTGATGTAACCGCTCTGGCCCAACATGATGATGAAGGCGAAAGCCAGGGGCACCCCGGCAAAGTTCGCTGTCATGCCGGAAAACATCAGCACAAAATCCCTGATTCGAGGCGCTATCCTGGTCAGAGAATAGCTCCCTGCCATAGCGATGACCAGGCCGAACACGCTGGAAAGAATGGAGATCAGCAGACTGTTGCCGATGCTCTGCAGGTAATAGGGGTTGGTCAGGGCAATCAGATACTGCTCCGGGGAGAATCCCGTCCCCTCGGAGTTTTTGAAGCTGTTGACGACCACCAACAACAGTGGCAAGAGCTCGAAGGCCAGCACCAGCAGAAAAAACGGAATCAGTCCCCACACTCTCTTTTTCAAGTTGCGTTCCCACTCCTGCCTCGATTAGAATGCCAGGCGACTGCCGGGGGACCGCAAGACCGGTGTACGGATTCTTGCGGTCCCCCGGCAGTCAGCCATGTCTATTGCATATAGATCAGCACTTTTTCTTGCCACAACTGAGGCAGTTGTTTGGCGGTCGCTCCCCAGACTGTATAATCCTGCACGGACTTGGCGCTCTTGTATTCTTCCGCCGGCAGCATCTTGGCCTTGACGTCATCGGGAATGGTGATGCTGCTTCTGATCGGTTTGGCAAAACCCCTGGCGTAATTTAGCTGGCCCTCGTCGCTCAACAGGTATTCCAGCGCTACTTTGGCCGCATTCGGATGGGGGGCGTACTTGTTGATCATCAAGGCGTAACCGGTAGTCAGTGAACCTTCAGCGGGGATGGCGATGTCAAAATTATCCTGGCCCAGTTGATTGGCATAGTTGAGAGCATTGAAATCCCAGACCAGCGCCACCTCTACCTCGCCCTTCTCAATGTTGGCGACCAGCGGATCGACCGGGCTGATCCGTTTCTGCTGCGCCAGTTTGGCAAAGAAATCGAGACCCGGCTTAATATTCTTCTCGTCGCCGCTATAGGCCATCGCCGCAGCCAGCACGGCAGACTGGGCCTGGGCCTCCCTGGTCACATCCCCGACAGCAACCTTATACGAGCCCTTCAGGAGATCATCCCAGCTTTTGGGGGGATTCTTCACCAGCTTCTTGTTGGTCAGAAAACTGATGGTGCCGGTGTAGGCCACAGTCCAGTTGCCGTCCGGGTCTTTGGCCCAATTCGGCAGTTCCGCCCAGTGAGATGTCTTGTAGGGCGTGGTGATCCCTTTCGCCACGGCCACCGGGGCAAAGGTGATCCCGATATCGGTCATGTCTGCGGATGGCTTGTCCTTCTCCGCCTCGATCTTGCTGATCGCCTCGGCGCTCGACATATCGGTATCAACATGCTTCAGGCCATACTTGCTGCATATGTCGGCAAAGTTAGCCTTGTAATTGGCCCAGGTATCGGGCATGCCGAGGCTGACCAACTGCCCCTCCTGCCTGGCCTGAGCTTCGATCTCCGGCAGTGTCAACGTCTTCGAAGTTCCCTGCGCCTGCTTTCCGCTGCAGCCCGACAACATCAAGGACAACGTCAAGACGGCCGGCAGGATGACAGCTACACGACTCTTTACGTTTACCGGTACCATTTACAGCCCACCTTTACTATTTTTTACCGTTTATTTGTTCGTCTATAATTGTAGCTGTTGCTTGTGGATGTATGATTAACATTCTGTTAAGTTATGGTTAACAAAAAGGGCCATGCTCTGAAAGACCCGGCATGCTAAAACCATTCTTGTTCAAGAGCCCGAAAAGTAGCAGCCATACTTGCTGCTCAAAGGATAGCTGCTTATTGCTGGAAAACTTGATGTCCAAGTATATACTTACATCGAACTTATTCTCAGGGCGGGGCGCAAGTCCCCACCGGCGGTATCCCAGCCTTAACTGGGGAGCCCGCGAACGCTCCTTTCTCTGGAAGGAGGGGCGTAGATCTGGTGAGATGCCAGAGCCGACGGTATAGTCCGGATGAAAGAGGGTAAGGCGGTAGATGGAATTATATGACATGATCAGATAATGAGTTTATCTATATTCCCATGAGAATAGTCTATAGATAGAAATACTCTATTAATGAGGGGGATTTGGCGTGGGATATTATATTATGGTAGAACCAAATGTAAATATTTATGTGGAGGATCTTAACCCGGCGGGCCAGAAGACAATCTTGTTTCTTCACGGTTGGCCTGGATCCAATAGGCTGTTTGAGTATCAGTTTGATCAACTGCCGAAGATGGGATACAGATGCATCGGAATAGACACTAGGGGATTCGGTAATTCGGATAGACCCTGGGGCGGCTACGATTATAATCGATTGGCGGACGATGTCCGATATGTGGTTGAGGCGCTCATGCTACGGGATATCACGCTGGGGGGACATTCGACAGGGGGAGCGATTGCTGTCAGATACATGTCCCGGCACAATGGATACGGGGTATCCAGGCTCGCTCTTTTTGCTGCGGCAGCTCCCAGCGTCATCCAGCGTCCGTATTTTCCCTATGGTTTAACAAGAGAGGCCGTCAATGATATCATTCAGGGAACGTATAACGATCGCCCTAATATGCTGAGGGGGTTTGGCAAAATATTTTTCTTTCAGCCTATCACCGAGGCCTTCTCGGATTGGTTCTTTCAATTGGGGCTGCAGGCGGCAGGTTGGGCCACGGCCTCAGTTGCCGCCACCTGGCTGGATGAAGAAAGCTTATTTTCAGATCTGGAAACAATACGCGTTCCCACTGTAATTCTTCATGGCATTCATGACCAGGTCTGCCTGTTCCCGTTGGCTGAGGCACAAAAACGGGGTATCAGGAACTCCAAGCTGATAGCATTCCAGGACAGCGGCCACGGATTATTCTATGATCAGCGTGACAAGTTTAACAGGGAATTGACGCAATTTATCGAGGGGCGCTGAACATTTTATCTTCAAGTTCCGCCAATGAAGGCCGGGGTTCTGCCGTCTAGCAGCAGGCGGCATACATTTCCAGTATTTTGCGGATCACTCTACCTATTTAGGAGTACGATTCGTCATCCAGGTTGGCCAGTGAAATTCTGATAGACCACTCCGGCCCGTGGAAGCCGCCTCCGCTCAACAGCACGATCGATGATTCTTCAGCCAGACGCACGAGTATATCTATGGGCCGATAATGATCCTGCAGATAGGCTGCAAATTTATGGCCATAATTATGGCGCGCCCATTCCAGGAGATCGAACTCGGTATAGTAAGCTGCAGTGAATGGATCAGGCCGCAATTCCAGCCCCAGTCCGTCGAACAGGAGCCTCTGCCGTCGGCGGCGGCAGCCACTGTTTTCCGGCGATGGAGAGGAGCAAGCAAATAAATTATTAGACATTATAGGTAAATATGTTAAACTACACATAAGGTTAAGCCATGCCAAGCACCGACGGAAGACTTAAAACAGCACCCGTAAGACGGCTGCTTGCCTTTGGCAAGAGGTTAGACGATTGCTTTCTGAACGAGTAGAATCTGGTAGTATATGTATAATAATGGTGGTAATGAGTGAAAATCACATGTATGAAATGGGACGATTCAAACATTACTCATATAGCCTGTCATAACATTGATCCAGACGAGCTTGAAGAAGCGGTTTTTGACTATCCAGGGGTTTGGGAACATGGTAGAAGTGGACGCTATTACCTTTTAAGCAGGTCTTTATCTGGAAGGTATATATTTGCAGTATTTGAATATCTAAAAAGCGGGTTGGCTCGACCGATTACGGCGCGTGACATGACTGATGCGGAAAAACGTCGTTATGAGAAGAGGTGTGGAAAATGAGCGGCAAAATCCCTAACTTTAAAAGTGAAGAGGCAGAGGTAGAATTCTGGGATGAACATTCCCTTGATGAATTCGATGATGAGCTTGAGGGGGTTCAAGTGGAATGCGTCAGGGATAATGGCATACTGCCCGTTAGACTGGACCGTGCTGATCTTCAACGCCTGGCGAATCTGGCCGAGAAGAAGGGCCTTACACAAAATGCTCTTGCGCGTATCTGGATTAAAGAAAGATTGAGACAAGAAAAGACCGGAGTCTAACTGTGATTCTTGATGCCCATAAAATATACGGATATCCTATGCGGTGCATTTGCTAAAGAGCTGGTGTTAAAAAAAGTGGGCAATTGGTTGCCGGAATTAGTTAGCAGCCTTGAAATAGAAAAATATAGGGCGTCTTATGGACTTTAAAGAGATGCTTGAAAAGTATCAAGCATTGCTGGATGAAAACAGGTGCCTGAAGGAAGAGATAGAAAGCCTGAAGGAAAAATACTGTCTTTCAGCGGATCGCGCTGTGCCTGGGGAAAACATTGGCGTCGCTGCTACGGATGGAGCATATTTATCGCTGGAACCATTTGAATTTGATCGCGAAAATGGCAGGATTGAAAGCCGAGATATCCCATCGAATACAGACAACTCGTCGGACCCCGTAGAAAAAATCAGGCTGTTCATGTCGCTCTTTAAAGGCCGGGATGACGTCTATGCCAGGAGATGGGAGAATAAGAAGAAGGAGACGGCCGGGTATGCGCCGTCCTGCCTGAACGAGTGGAAACCGGGGATATGCGCCAAACCGCAGGGAAATTGTGCAGCCTGCTCTCATAAGCTGTACGCCGGTCTGGATGAAAAGGTCATCGATGACCATCTGCGGGGGCGCCACAATTTCGTGGCGGGAATATATCCCCTGCGCCTTGATGAAAGCTGCCACTTTTTAGCCATCGACTTTGATGGCGGAGAATGGCAGAAGGATGTTTCAACAATCAGAGAGGTATGTTCGAGCTTTAATATCCCAGTGGCTGTTGAACGATCACGCTCGGGCAAGGGAGCCCATGCGTGGTTTTTCTTTGAAAGCGGGATAGCGGCAGCCTTGGCAAGAAAATTAGGCAGCGCGGTGCTTACCTGCTCCATGGGCAGGCGGCATGAGATAACTTTTAAATCCTATGACCGGTTTTTCCCCAATCAGGACACCATGCCGAAGGGCGGACTGGGGAACCTGATTGCCTTACCCCTGCAAAAAGCTGCCAGGAGCGAACAAAACAGTGTTTTTATCGATGATAATTTTGAACCGTTCGCTGACCAGTGGGCGTTTATGTCCACCGTTCGCAGGATCTCTGAAGCCGAAGTCGCAACATTGATATCGAAGCTCTGCAGTGAAAATGGACCGGGAAACGAACTGGGAATACTGAAACAAGATGATCAGGAAGAAGATGATCAGAAAGAGCCGCCAAAGCCGTGGGAAACGGCCAAAATAGCATTGTCGGCAGGGGATTTTCCACCGGATGTAACAATTGTCAAGGCAAATATGCTCTATATTGCGAAAACAGGCATTTCTCAGAGGGCTTTAAATTATTTAAAACGGTTGGCGGCCTTTAAAAATCCGGAATTTTATCGGGCTCAGGCCATGCGCATGCCAACCTATGACAAGCCAAGGATCATCTCCTGCGCCGACGAGACTGAAGAATACCTGTGTCTGCCCAGGGGTTGCGAAGCTGACTTGAGGGAAGTATTGTCAAAACTGAAGATCAAATCCGATTGCATCGATGAAACCAACCATGGCCAAAGCATCGATGTCGAATTTAGCGGCTGCCTCAGGGACGAACAACCGCAGGCAATCGATAGCTTACTCCGGCATGATACCGGAGTCCTCTCCGGGACGACGGCTTTCGGGAAAACGGTCGTGGCCATCAAGTTGATTGCTGAGCGCAAAGTCAATACGCTGATTCTGGTTGATAAAGTGGATTTGGTTGCGCAATGGAAAAAAAGATTGATGGAATTCCTCACAATCAATGAATCCTTGCCAGATATCCAGCGTGTGGATGAAGGCAAGAGGAAGGGTAGAAAAAAGACCAGAAGCATTATCGGGCAGCTGGGGGCGGGCAAAGACAACCTGGCTGGAATAATAGACATAGCTGTGATGCAATCGTTGAGCCGGACGGGTGAAGTGAAGGAATGCGTCAACAATTATGGCATGATCATTGTAGATGAGTGCCATCATGTTTCCGCATTCAGCTTTGAGAGGGTGCTCAAGAGTTTGAGGGCCAAGTATGTTTACGGGTTGACCGCCACGCCCACCCGGAAAGACGGGCATCATCCGATCATCTTCATGCAATGCGGCCCCATCCGATACAGGGATGACGCCAAAAAGCAGGCGGCGAAGAGACCCTTCGAGCATTATGTCATACCGAGGTTCACCTCCCTCAGGGTTCCCTTAGACAGGATTGAGCGGGACGTAACAATTCAGGAGCTATACTCTGAAATTGTGGTCAATGAAATGCGCAATCAACTGATCGTCGATGATGTGGTCAGGAGCCATGAGGCAGGCAGAAACTGCCTGGTTTTAACGGAAAGAACCGCCCATGTGGACTATCTGGCTAAAAGCTTGCGCCAGCAAATTCCCGATCTGATAGCTCTCAAAGGCGGCATGGGGATGAAAAAAACTGCAGAAATATTTAAATGCATAGCCGATACACCTGCTGATAAACAGCTGACTTTAGCGGCCACGGGAAGATTTATCGGAGAGGGTTTTGATGAGCCGCGCCTGGATACTTTATTCCTGGCTATGCCGATATCATGGAGGGGCACACTGCAGCAGTATGCAGGCAGGCTGCACAGACTTTTTGAAAATAAAAGCGAAGTGCAGATCTACGATTATGTAGACATCCACGTGAAGATGCTGGACCGGATGTATCATAAGCGGCTTGCCGGGTACGCATCCATCGGTTATCGGGCCAAGGGCGAGAGCGTTGCCACAGAGTCAGCGGACATTATTTTTGACCAGAGCAGCTTTTTACCGGTGTATACAAACGACATTGTGAATGCGTCCAGAGAGATTGTAATAGTGAGCCCCTTTGTCAGCAGGAAGCGTGCCACACAGATGGCGCCGTTCCTGAAAAATGCATTGCAAAACCAGGCGAGAGTGATCGTGGTAACCAGGCCGGTTGAGGATTTCAGGGACAAGGGCGTGAGCGCCCTGCTAAATACCCTGGACTTATTGAAAGACGCCGGAATAAGCGTGATATATAAGCCAAAGATCCATCAGAAGTTTGCGGTTATCGACCAGAAGATCGTATGGTACGGGAGTATCAACCTCTTAAGTTATGGTACCGCCGAGGAAAGCATCATGCGGCTCGATAGCCCGAACATTGCCAATGAACTGGTCAGGAGCATCGAGTAAAGAGGGCTCAATCGTCCACATAAACGGATGACATGGTGTGCCCGCCATGTTGGCCTGCAATGATCGCATGTTGACCCGCCCTGGAATAGATGCCGGCCAGTTTCTGGTTGTAGACAAACAGGCCGGTCAAGTTATGAAATTCGCAGAGCGCCGCCCTGCCCTGATCGTCATAGATGATGTTTTCACTGAGTGGTGGAGGGCAGTACTGTTGAATAATAAACTCTGATCTGCTTTTTTCTCTAAGCAGAGCCTCCCACGTTGCCGGCGTGAAATCCTTGCCGGCGCAGACTTCTGTCGCGGCATAGCCATCGACCGGCTTGATAATGTACTGGTCCTTGCCGGAGATGTAAGCGCCCAGGTCCTCGCTGCCTGTAAGCAGTTTTGTGAAAGGCACGTGCTCATCGATGTAGGCAATTTCCTGTTCCGTCAGAAACGCCCTGAAGGCAGGCTGATAGAGCACCTCGAAAAATCGCTTGGTATGGATCACCTGGCTCTTGATCGGCCCGATGATGCAGGTCTGATTGGCCAAAATACCCTGGATCAGGGCGGGAATCTCTTTATAGCGGTCCATGAGGTCTCTGGTCACCAGGCGCCGGTAGACGATATCGATGCGGCGATCCTGGTAAAACATTCGGCTATTATTATAGGTTAAGTCCCGCGGGTCAATGATCAGGCAGTTAAAACCGGCTTTGATAAAATGATTCCGGAATACTTCAAATTCCGGCAGGTTCCCCTTATCCCTGAAGTCCAGGATGGCGACCGTTCTACCCGCATAATCCTCCTGGCCGCTTATGGGCGCCTGATGGGTTGAGGCCAGGTATTCATTATAGATATGCTTTACCTCTGCCACCCAGCTGTCAAACAGCTCGAACCTCTTGACGGCATGACTCCCGGCGATCTCCCGCATGGCGAGAGTGCCGAGCAGTACAGTCGTCAATTCGCTCTCTTCGGTCATGGCCGAGGCGCCGTCCGCATTAAGCTCGCAGAACTTGTAACTGCCGTCCGGGTAATAGAAGATATCAAATCGGCCCATGGGTACATTGGCCCGGTAGTGATGTCCATGCGCGGTGCTGAGGATCAGCTCTTCGAGCCGGGCATCAAAACCGAACAGCGCCCGGACGCCCGCCTCCTTCATATACAGATCGATGGTGCGATTGACGATGGTAAAAACATTTTTCACTGCCTCTTGGAAATTCAGGATATCCTGCCCGGTGAATATCTTAGGCACGTATAAAAAGGAGACCGGTTGCCCGTGATAGATGGCGCCGGATCGACCTACCTTCTCAATGGTCGACCGGTAATCCTCAAAGTAACGCCCGGGGTCTCTGACAATCTCTCTCACCTTGCTTGTATCGACCGTGCTCATGGATGGCTCCTTATCTTCCAGTTGAATGGATTTTAGACGGTGATCAGCGAGAGAAACTCGCCTGGTTGATTTCTATAAAGGGATTTAAGCCTTCTGGCCATCGATCCCTCTTGCAATATTAACGCTTTCATCGGTATCAGATATGCCGCCTCGCTCGCCTCCAGCGCCGCCGCCGCATCGTCCAATAAAGCCAAGGCGAATGTCGTCATCTCCAGCGTTTTATAGCTGAAGTCAATGGCCTTCAGCAGCTGGCTGTTGAGCGTTTTTACATCCTCGTCGGAAAATGATCTGGACAGCTCATAATATCTATCCAGGTTGGCCTGGTTATAAAAGATCCCCTTGACCAGCGCCGGCGCCGCCATATTATAAGGATACGGCAGGGCATCGGGCATGCGGATCTCGATAAATCTCTTGAGCCGGACATCGGGAAAAACCATGCTGGTGAGGTGCTCGTAATCGCTCTCGTCAAAATCCAACCGTTCCAGCAGGTCGGCTAATTTTTCACCTCTGGTAAAAACGGTCTCCCCTTTGATCTGCACTAAAATCGGCGGCACTCGCAGCAGAAAATCGGTGTAATCTGCAAAAGTAAATGTCTTGTCCAGGCTGCCTGCGATCAATTTGGAACGCTGAATATCTGTATTCTCCCACACCATGATCCGGCAATTATCGCCTTCGTAAATCTCTCCTTCAAAGATCGGGGTGGCGTCAAAGATGCGGGCGATAAAGGGTGATAGAAAATTGGCCACCCTGAATTTTTTGCTGAAGTCCGCTTCATTTTGATAATCGATGGAGACTTGAGTGGCAGCCGTGCCCTTCATCATGTTGTGGCAATAAAGACCTCTGTCTGTAAAATATTCATACATCATTCTATATCTTGCCTTGGGCAGCAATGGCAATTCCTCGATCTTGGTCTTGGGGTGATAGCCGATCGCTACCAGCGCCTGATCTGCAACCAGCAAGGACTTGATCTCGCCTAAAACAGTTTGGTAGGTCCGATCGACCTCCTCGACCGTCTTTGCTGCATGAAGGCTGATTTCCACCTGTCCGCCAGGTTCCAGGGTGATCGTATGATCATCCTTGCCAATGCCGAGCAGCTTCCCCTGTTCCTCGACCAGGACGCGCCATCCTCGCTGTACCAGTTTTCTTAACAATGCATGCTGACCATCGGGCTCATCGTATTTATAGCTGGACATGGTCGCCCGGTTGATCAAAAAATGCTCCAGTTCGACGCCGAGCCGTGCGCACCTCTCCTTCTTGCTGTTCTGCTCAAAAAAGTCCACTAGATATTCTTTAAAAGCAGCTATTTTATTCAATTGAACCTCCATTGGCTCCTGGTAGCGTTAACCGCTGAATCCGCAACTCACTGCTCATTATGGCCTGAAAGGATATATTTGATTTCCCGGCAAGAGGCGAGGAAAGCCATCGCCAATAAATGGGCGGCGACGGCAGCTTCAAGAGCGGCACAAACTCTGACCTATGGATCCGCGTTCTGGCTAACATTTCTATTATATAGCAGTACTTGCTTCAGTATCCAGCAGGGGGGAGATTGTTTTGCCTGCGGGTCTTTTCCGCCGCCCCTGAATTAAGGCCGCCTCTTGATTGACTCAGAGACGCGCCTCGCCGGCTTAGTCTCTTAATTACTCCAGCCAGGATACGACGATGAATTCCCATGGCTGCCGATTCATTGCCGATGGCGCCCCCCCCTTGTTTTTTACTTTATCATCTAATATAATTAATGTGAAGTACACACTTTATTGTTACATACTAAATAATATGTAAGTAAAGGAGTATGACATGGACGATTCTAAAAAAGAAACATTCAATGCCTGCTCATTCAACGGCTGCCCGGCCGGCTACACGTTGTCAATACTCGGAGGAAAATGGAAATGGGCCATATTGTCGCTGATTGCCAGGGATGAAGTCGTACGGTACGGAAAGCTGAAGGAAAACCTGCCGAAAATTGCCCATAAGACCCTTAGCCAGCAGCTGAAGGAGCTGGAGGAAAGCGGCATTCTTCATAGGGAACAGTATAATCAGGTTCCTCCCAAGGTGGAATATTCGCTGACTGAAAAGGGCAAGACGCTGGTTCCCATACTTGACCTCATGTCCCAATGGGGAGCGCAAAACAGAGCCAATTAATTGGCATGCACATCTATAATACAGTCAATGCCCTCCATTAACGCAGCCCTCGCTGCGCCGGTCTTGCCTTCCAAATCTCCTCGGGAAGATTTCCATATGAATGATCCGGATCCCCTTGGGTAAGATTACAAGGTGAGCAATCGCGATTACTTGACTATCAGCGTCTGTGGCGTTAGGATAACTTAGGATACCGAATTATGAGGGGACCTTAGGAGGTGCTGGTGTGGACCCACCGCTGGAACAATTCGAAGAGAGCCTGGATCGGGTGAACAGGACTCTCAACTATCTCACTCAGGTCTTCTTGGCGCAACGCGGCCTGAGCATGTCCCGCTACCGGATCCTCCGCTATCTCCAGTCCCGGACGGAGGTTAACATGCGCCAACTGCAGAGTCAGCTGCTGCTTTGCGGCTCCACCCTCACCGAATTGGTGGATGCCCTGGTCCAGAGCGGACTGGTGACCCGGCGGCGCGACGAGGTGGACCGGCGCATGGTTTATCTGCGCCTGACTGCGGATGGCCGGGCAGCATACCGGGAAGTGCTCGCTTTCCGGTGCGAACGTTTGCAGGAGGCCATGGACGGCGATTACGCCGGCCAGGACGGCATCAACGCTGCCTTGAACAGTGTCTATGATGGATTGAAACGACAAATTGCCACGCCGGAAGCAAAGACCGGCAACCGGCCGGCTAAGGAGAGGTGCGACAAAAACATTGAGCATGGATGTGACAGCAAGTAGCAAGCCGTTGGCAAAAGCCCCTGTTACCCGGGACCCGGGCTACAAATGGGTAGCCCTTTCCAATACGACTCTGGGCGCGCTGATGGCTTCCATCAACAACAATATTGTGATGATTTCCCTGCCGGCGATCTTCGCGGGCCTCAGGATCAATCCGCTGGCCCCGGACGAGGCCAGCTATCTGCTCTGGGTGATGATGGGCTTTGGGGTAGTGACGGCCACCCTGCTCGTTTCCTTCGGGCGGCTGTCCGACATCTTCGGGCGGGTGCGCCTCTATAACCTGGGGTTTGTCATCTTTACGGTTGGTTCCATCCTGCTAGCTATCACTCCCGGGTCAGGCAACACAGGCGCTACGGAAGTGATCGTCTTCCGCCTGGTCCAGGCAGTCGGGGCCGGCTTCCTATTTTCCAACAGCGCGGCCATTCTGACCGATGCCTTCCCGTCGCACGAAAGGGGTATGGCCCTGGGCATGAACCAGATCGCCTTTATTGGCGGCTCACTGATCGGGCTGATCTTGGGTGGTTTTCTGGCGGCCATCAACTGGCGGCTGGTGTTCCTGGTCAGTGTGCCTGTGGGCATTGCCGGCACCGTCTGGGCCTATCTCAAACTGCAGGAATCCGGGGTGATCAACCGGCAGCAGAAGATTGACGTGATCGGCAACATCACTTTTGGCGTCGGTCTGACCATCCTGTTGATCGCCCTGACCTACGGCATCATGCCTTATGGACATTCACCCATGGGATGGACGAATCCCTGGGTCGAAGGCGGCCTGGCGGCGGGAATGGTCTTGCTGATCGCCTTTGTCTTCATTGAAAGACGGGTCCAGGACCCCATGTTCCGCCTCAGCCTGTTTGGTATTCGCATGTTTGCGGCCGGCAACATCAGCGGTTTTCTCTCCTCCGTGGCCCGGGGCGGCCTGATGTTCATGCTCATCATCTGGCTGCAGGGCATCTGGCTGCCGTTGCACGGTTACAATTTCCAAGATACGCCGCTCTGGGCCGGCATTTACATGGCGCCCATGATGGTTGGCTTCTTCCTCATGGGTCCGCTCTCCGGGTGGCTGTCCGACCGCTACGGTTCCCGGGGCTTTGCCACCGGCGGCATGGTGCTCTCCGCCATCGGCTTAGTGCTGCTGGCGGCCCTGCCCGCCAACTTTTCCTACGTTTCTTTCATGCTGATCCTGGTGGTCCTGGGCCTGGGTATGGGTATGTTCGCTGCTCCCAACACCACGGCCATCATGAACTCGGTGCCGCCGGAATACCGCGGGGTGGCCTCCGGAATGCGGTCCACCATTCAGAATACCGGTGCCCTGCTGAGCATGGTCATCTTTTTCGGCATGGTGATCATCGGTCTGGCCAGCAAGCTGCCGCCGGTGCTGTACGCCGGTCTGGTAGCGCAGGGGATCCCGCCGGCGGTGGCCAGCCATACGGCCAATCTGCCGCCTACGGGGGCGCTCTTTGCCGCCTTTCTGGGTTACAATCCCATACAGCAACTGCTTCCCCCCGCGGTGCTGGCCAACCTGCCGGCGGCTACCCGGAGCCTGATCCTGGGCAAGGAATTCTTCCCTTCATTGATCGCCCCGGCTTTCATGATCAGCCTGAGAATAACCTTCTACGCCGCTGCGGTTATGTCCCTGGCGGCTGCTGTTGCGTCCATGATGCGGGGCGAGAAGTATATTCACGATGTGGAGGCAGCCTCACCTACGCAGGAGAAGATAGAAAACTGCTAGCGCCAGCCTCCAAAGTAAGGAGCGGCGGTGTTGCCCTTTTACCGGGGGATCAGACTGCTGGCGCGAGGCCAAGTGCTGGTGAGGTTTAAATTGAAATGGAGGTGATTGGATACGGAAACGATCAAGGCGATAGCAAGGAGAAAAACGACCAGAAAATATTTGCAGAGGCAGATAACACAAAGTGAGCTGGAAACCATTCTATTCGCAGGCTGTGCGGCGCCCGTCGCTGGAAATGACTGGCATACCATGCAACTGGTGGTGATCCAAAATAAAGAATTGTTGAGCCGCATATCAAAAGCCGGCAGCATCGGTAGAAAAAAGGCGTCTGATCCGTTCTACGGAGCCCCGACACTGGTATTGATCGCATCAGAGATCTATTGTCCCTATCCGTTTCATGCCGGACAGCAGAATGCCGCGTGCATTGGGGAAAACATGTGCATCGCCGCCACGGATTTAGGGGCGGGCTCTACGTATTTAACCGGATTCCTGCCGGGTTTTGAAGCTGACAGCGAACTGGTAAAAGATGCGGGTGTGCGGGAAGGATTTAAGACCATGGCTGCAATCGCTTTAGGATATCCTGAAGTGGCGGATGAAAGCGAAAAGAAAATGGATCATCAGGAGATTATCACATTTATCCGATAACGCTGAAACATTGGCTTATACCGCATTTGACGGGTCTTTTTGGCCCGTCTTTTGTGTTCGCTCCTCTTTCCTTAAAAACTGGCTATTCAAGCCATTTGACTTTATCCTCCAGCCATATAAAAAGGCGCTGTCAATAATAAAGTCGCATAGACAACCAATTAAATCTTTCAAGGATAAAGCGGAAGAGAGCCTCCTAAAAATACTATTAAGCTCATATGGCGTATATGGCTTAATTTGAATATAATATAAACAAGAGGTGATCAAAATGATACAGATGTTTTCTGCCAGTATAGCTCGCGATCGGTTTGCCGAACTTCGGCGTGAGGCATTAAAAGGCCGGGAAATTCTTGTCGAAGACAGCAAGCAGCTTAATAGCCCCTTAATTTCCATTATTTCCACCGAGCTGCTAGACTCACTTACCGATTCTTTTGTCTTTGCTCCAAAATGGGAGGAGGACGAGGGCGGCGCCCTCACTGTATCTCTTGATGAAATTGATATCATCGGCTATGGCAAAACTCGCGAGAAAGCCACCGAAGTGTTGGCTAACGCGGCTAACGAGTATGCGGAATTGTATTTCTCCGAGTTATCGTTTTACTTGTCTCCCATGGTCAGCCGTATTGCTCACTACCCGTACCTCCGGCGAATTGCTCGCTGTAGCGGGGATATGGCCAAAGTGAAGAAAGTTTTAGGGGTCTAAAGTGCATCCACAATTTACCTTCGGGGATATTGAATCAATTTGCAGACGGCTTGGCGTAGCCAGGGCTCAAAAAAGTAGTGTGCTTTGGCACGGGGTAGGACTGGATGGCCAATATCGTCAAACAACTATCCATAGCCATGGCGAAGGTATCACCGTACCTCCATCTACAGCCAGGAAAATGGCCGAACAACTGATAAAGATGTCGATGATATGTACGATTTTCTCAATAACCGTCATCGCAAATCATAAAACAGGCTTAGGCGCAGGCGATATTGAACGGGGAAGCCGGGCGCTCAATATTGTCTTATCAATGCCGGGCCTTTATACCGGCCGGTAAAACCGATGCTTTGCAAGGCTTTTTTGTAGGGGCTTTCCGTCGCTGGCCGGCTGGCCGTTACTGCTAGTTGTAGATGCGGAAAACGGTTGTTGCTGCCAGTGTTGTTGCGTATCACTATAAGCCCTGGGGATCTTGATTCCCCAGGGTTGCGTTTTATGTTGAAGATTCTTTATTATAGCTGCGATTAGCGATAGCACTTGGTACTGATAATTACTCCATCACCCAATTCCTTCGCGCAGGACTCCCATAATCACTTCGCACTTCGCTTTTCTCATATCCAAGCCCTTGGTCTCTTTTAAGCCCATGTGGCCCTCGGTGGATGAATGATCATGTCATACATATGTAATATATGGAATATATGATATAATAAGTCATATCATGCCAGTTAATAAAAATTTATAGAAAAATTGTTAAAATTACGTCGTCAAAACGCCTTTCCCAACCGTCTATATAGTAAGAGCAAAATTATAGGGAGAGAATACATCTCATGGGCGTGGGAGATCTCCTCAAAAGATACTTCACCGAGTGTGAACAGGACGATCCCGGCATCATCGAACTCCTCTACCGGTGGTACGGGCGGAGGGTGCATCAAGCCGCCTACCACGTTCTGAACGACCAGCACCTCGCCGAGGATGTCGTCCAGGAGACCTTTCTTACAGCTATGAGCAAGGTGGGCACCCTCCGCGATCCCACCAAGGCCGAGGCCTGGCTGGTCAGAACGGCGATCAACAAATCCTATGAACTGCTCCGGAGACACCGCCGGATAGCACCAT
>JAHFCR010000047.1 GCA_023249405.1 Peptococcaceae bacterium
AGGCAAGGCAGCTTTGGATAAACTCCAAAGCTGCCTTGTAAGTTAAAGTGCCCAAGCAACTGACAAAATATTTACTTTCCATATTCATAGGGAAAAATCAACACGATATGACGAATAGCCTATTTTTACTCAGACCATCCAAGCCGCAATCTGGCAATATTATTTCTTTAAATAATCACTTTTAAAAATGCTTTTTTACCCTTCTTTAACAAAACATAGCCATTATCACAGCTATCAAGTCCGATAACGGTGTCGACATCCTCGATCTTCTTGCCGTTGACGGCGATGCCGCCTTGCTGGATCATTCTTCTCGCCTCTGACTTGGATGGCAAAAAATTAGTGATCGTTAATAAATCGACTATATTGATTCCTTTCTCCACAAGGCTCTGGTCTATCTTACAGCTAGGAACATTATCGAAGTTTATATTGCTGCCGAACAGGGTGTCTACGGCATCCAGCACTTTATCCGCCTCTTCGGCGCCATGAACAAGCCTGGTGATCTCGTATGCCATCAGCCGTTTTGCCTTGACAATATTGTTCTTACAATCTTCCTCGATTTGCTCGCTTGGAATCGAGGTGAACAGTTTGAGCAGCATCTCGGTATCTTCATCGTTGACGTTATAAAAATATTGATAAAAATCAAATACCGTCGTCTTGTTTCTGGCCACCCACAGAGTGCCCTGTTCAGTTTTACCCATCTTCTTCCCTTCCTTGGTCATCAGAAGAGGACAGGTCAGGCCGAACATCTGATCTTCCATGCTGTCACTTTCATCAAACTCACCATGAAAATTGAGTTTTCGGCCCAAGTTAACTCCTGCAACAATGTTTCCCCACTGGTCGCTGCCGCCTATCTGCAGTATGCAGCCATACTGTTTATTAAGATGCACAAAGTCATATGCCTGCATCAGCATATAACCCATCTCCAGGAAAGTAAGGCCACCTTCGTTCAGGCGCTTGGCATATGTCTCAGCCGCCAGCATCTTGTTGACGTTAAAATGGATGCCGATGTCTCTCATGAAATCGATGTAGCTGTATGTGTTGATCCAATCGGCATTATTCACAATCAGCGCCGGATTCTCTCCGTCAAGTCTGATAAAGCGCTTGGCCAATGTCCGGACTTCTTCCAGGTTATGCTCGACTTCTTCTTTGGAAAGAATTTTACGCAAGTCGCTTTTACCGCTGGGATCCCCCACCAGGGCAGTAGCGCCTCCTACCAGGAGGATGCCCTTATGCCCGGCATCTTGCAGGCGCCTGAACATCATCAAGGCAAAAAAATGTCCTATATGAAGGCTGTCAGCCGTGGGGTCAATGCCAAGATAGAAGGTCATCAGCGGGCCGTCCACCGCCTGCCTGATCTTGTTCTCATGTGTCGCCTGATAGATATAGCCCCTATCCTTTAATGACTGGAAAACACTTTTTTTCATAAAATCTCATCCTTTAATAAAAGTTGGCGGAAACATCATTTCGCCCCGGGAATGGCCTTTCCCGACAGCCAACCCCCCCTAACACCCCCGCTCCTTAAAGCGGTGGGATAAGGGCTGCCCTCTGGGCGGGATCGGCTCAACTAAGCATCAGGTGAGGTCACAACCCTCACCTGATGCAAGTTTCGCTTTATCATTATAGCATGCCTGCCATAAGCCAGGCAAAACGAGGTGAGATTTTCAGGGTCTAAAGACAGATCAGGCCTCTACTTGACTTGGCAGACTGTTTTGCCGATCCTGCGTCTTGGTGCGCCCTCCGAAGAGCCAGCCCTGGATGTCGTCGAGGCAGGAATAGATCGCCGGCACCACTACCAGAGTCAGCATGGTGGAGGTGATCAATCCGCCGATGATGGCGTGGGCCATCGGCGACCTGAGTTCGGCGCCTGAGCCCAGACCCAGGGCGAGCGGCGTCATGCCCAGGATCATGGCCAGCGAGGTCATCATAATCGGGCGGAAACGGGTGCGGGCGGCAATGATCAGAGCCTCGGCGCGCCCTGCCCCGCGCCCCCGCTCGGCCTTGGCAAAGTCGATCAGGAGGATGGCATTCTTGGCCACCAATCCCATCAGCATGATCACGCCGATCAGCGACATGATGCTGAGCTGGCTCCTGCCGACCAGCAGGCCGAGAATGGCCCCGATGATCGCCAGCGGCTGGGCCATGATAACGGCGAACGGATCTATGAAGCTCTCGAATTGGGCAGCCAGGACGAAAAACATGAATACGATGCCGAGGATCAGCGCTACCCCCATGGACGAGAAGCTCTCGCCCATCATCTCGGATTCCCTGCCTGCAGCCAGGCTGTATCCGGGAGGCAATTGCAACTCCTGGGCCACCCTGCGCGAGAAAGTGCTGTTGAAATCGCCCATGGCGGTGCCCTCCATGAGGTTGCATGACAGCTCGATCTCTCTCTGCTTGTCATAGCGCCTCAGTTCGCTGGGGCTGGTGGAGAAGACCCGCCGGCTCACCTGGCTGAGCGGGATCATCGGCTTGTCGCCGCCCCCGGACGGGCTATTCTGGCTCTCGATATAGATGCCGCTCAGGTCCTCGATGTTCTGGCGCTGGCCCTGGCCGAGGCGCAATCTGACGTCATAGCGGTCGCTGCCATCCTCGTACTGCCCGACCACCGTACCGGTAAACAGCGTGTTCAGGGCGCTTCCGACCTGCGCCGTCGATACTCCGAGATCGGAAGCAGCAGCCTGGTCGATCTGCACCTTGACCTCCGGCTGGCCGGGCTTGAAGCTGCTATCCACGTCCACCGCTCCGGGGATACCGGCCATGATCTGCTGCGCCTTGACGGCATAAGCCTGCAGGGTGTTATCGTCCTCGCCCTGCAGCTCAAAGGTGACCGTTTTATCGGAGTCCCCCATGCCGGAGGCGGTGTTGACAGCGGCCTGCATGCCAGGCAGCGCCTTCAGATCCTCCCTGAGTGCAGCGGCGATCTGCTTTGCCGTCCTGTTCCGCCGGCTGCGGTCGACCATCTTCACATAGACACTCACCTGGCCGGCCTGGACCGTGGAGTAGGTCTGGGTCACCTCGGGATATTTCTTGAGGATGCCAAGCATCCGGTCGTCCATGCTATTGGCGGCATCGAGGCTGAGGCCCGAGTCCAGGTTGGCGGTGATGGAGATCTCCCCGGTATCCTGGTCCGGCATGAAGGTGAAGCCCAGCCTGGGGACCCCCAGTATTACGACCGCAAAGAGCAGGATAATGACAATGCCGCAGGTGGCCCAGGGACGCCGCAGCACTGTTGCCAGCATCCTGCCATAGAAACCGGACAGCTTTTCAAACAGCCCGTTGAACCAGGCCAGGAATCCTCCCAACCAGCCGCCGGGCAGTCGCTGATCCTCTTTCAGGTTGCGCGAGGAGAGAATTGGCACCACCGTAAAGGAGACCAGCAGGGAGACCAGCACGGCGAATACCACCGTCATCCCGAACGGAACGAAGATGCGCCCGATCATGCCAGTCATCAGGCCCATCGGCAGGAAGACAGCCACGATCGTCAGCGTGGTTGCCAGTACGGCCAGGCTGATCTCCGCCGCGCCGTCGCGGGCAGCATCCAGCGGCTTCTTGCCCATCTTCAAATGACGGACGATGTTCTCGATCACCACGATGGCGTCGTCGATCAGCAACCCTACCGCCAATGACAGAGCCATCAGGGTCATGATGTTCAGGGTGTACCCCAGCAGTTTGAAGGCGAAGAAGGTGGAGATGATGGAGGTGGGCAGCGCCACGGCGCTGATCATGGTGCTGCGCCAATCTTTCAGAAACAGGAACACCACCAGGATCGCCAGCAGGCTGCCCTCGAAGATCGTGTGCACCACGTCACTGACCGAATCCCTGATGAAGGTGGAGTTATCGCGCACCACGTCGACGGTAACGCCAGACGGCAGTTGCTTTTTCAGAACAGCCACGGCCTGCTTGGCCTCATCCGCCACGGCCACGGTGTTGCTGCCAGACTGCTTGATCAGGTCGATGCCGATCGCCGGCTTGCCGTTGAAGAGCGCCAGGCTGTCCTGCTCCTTGATGCCGTCATCCACCTCGGCGATGTCCTTGACGTAAAACTGCACCCCATTCTTCTTCACCACCGGCAGGTTCCGGAACTGGTCGACGGCGGTGATCTTGCCGGCGGTGCGCACGGTCACCTCATTGCTGCCGCTGGTCAGGCTGCCGGCCGGAACATCCAGATTCTGGCTCTTCAGGCTATTCAGGACGTCGGTGGTGATGATGCCATAGGCCGCAAGCTTGTCCCGGTCCAATCCGATCTGGATCTCCCGCTGTTGATAACCGTAGGTGTTGATCTGACCGACGCCGGTGACCTTTTCCAGGCGCGGCTTGATCGTATCATCCACCAGACTGGTCATCTCCCTCAAGGGCATGCTGCCACTCACGGCCAGGGAGATAATCGGCTGGGCATTCATATCAAACTTGGAGATGACCGGCTCCTGGATGTCCTGGGGCAAGTCGCCCCTGATGGCGCTCAGCTTGTCGCGCACATTCTGGGTGGCTTCAGCCGGCGATGTCTCCACGGCGAATTCGACCACCACGTTCGCCACGCCCTCATCGCTGTAGCTGGTGATGTGCTTAACACCGGGGACCTGACCGACCGCCTCCTCCACCTTCTTGGCGACTTCGGTCTCCATCTGCGCCGGGGCGACCCCGGGCCATACAACCGTCACCATCACGTAGGGGATGTCGATATTCGGCATGTTATCAATGTTCAGACTTGCATAGCTGTAAAAGCCCAAAATTACCAGGGCTAGAATGATCACGGTGGCAAATACCGGCCGCTTAAGGCTGAGGTCGCTCAGGTTCACGGGTCTGTCCTCCTGCTATTTGGGAACATTCCAGGGAGATTCCTCCGGGTACGGTGTGCCCCCATTCCTTAGTTGGTGTTTACCTGGTCTCCGTCGTTCAGAGTGCTGACGTCGCTCAGCACAACCTTCTGCCCTTCCGCCAGGCCGGAGATGACCTCCACCAATTGGCCCATCACCTGGCCCGCCTGCACCTGCTGGCGCTTCACCCGGCCGCCTTCGAGCAGGAAGACGTAGTACAGGCCTGCATTGCTGACCACGGCATTCTGCGGTACCGCGATGACAGAAACCGGCGCCCCGGTCTCGATCTCCACCTTGACAAACATGCCCGGGCGCAGCAGTTGGTCGCTGTTGGCCACCCTGATCTTGGTCTCGAAGACACGTGTCGAGGCGCCGGCCACCGGGTTGATCGCCTCAACTGTGCCGTCGAAGGTGTGACCGCTATAAGCGTCGGTGGTTACCTTGGCAGCCAGGCCGGTCTTGATCGCCGCCAAGTCGTTCTGCTCCACATTGACCACTGCGCGGACGGTGGAGATACCTTCAACCTTCAACAGAGCAGTTCCGGGAGAGAGAAATTGTCCGATCTTTACACTGCAGTCGGCAGCAACACCGCTGATCGGCGAACTGACGGAGGTATTTTGCAGCGAGTCACTGGCGCTCTCCACGGCTGCGCCGGCAGAGCCGGCATCGGCCTGTGCCACATCCAGGGCCGTTTGTGCCCCCTCCAAATCCTTGGCTGAAAGAGCGCTGGCATCAAACAGGCTCTTCGAGCGCTTGTAATCGTTACGGGCTGATTCCAGACTCGCCTGCGCCTTGGCCAGAGCAGCCTGGCTGATAGTCAAGGCATTCCGGTAATCACTGTCGTCCAGTTGGAACAGCGTCTGTCCGGCAGACACCGCGTCACCGTTGTCAACCGCAACGCTGGCCACCCGCCCGGCCACCTTGGAGCTGACCACGGCCTCCTGAGCAGCCTCGATGCTGCCGGTCAGGACCAGCGTGGGCTGCTTCTGCGTCCTGGCCACGGTCTGGGCGACGACGGTTTTGAGATGCGCCGGCCCGGCAACTTGCGTGCTGCTTCTATTGATTATTACCCTCGCCAGAATAAAGACAATAATAATTGCAGCTACCGCTACCAACCACAGTTTCCATTTACTCTTCACTCTCGCATGCTCCCCTCATTTTACTTTCAGGCGTTAGAATTCCATGCAGGAATACCTTGCTCATCGCTGTCAGCACCTGCTTCGGGCTGAGTTCATTGAATTCGGCGTCACAGAGCGCCTCAAATGAACCGTTAATGATTGTCCAAAGCACATCGATGTCGATGTCCGGTCTGATATCCCCACTGATTATCCCCTGTCTCAGAAAGTCCTTCATATATTCAGCCAGGCAGGCAGACATGACCTCTTGCTTTTTCCATTCCTCCGGAAAATATCTCTTTAGCTCCAGAACTAGCTGCACGTCTGCTTCATCACGTTTCGAATCCGTGCAGACGAGCCCCATCATCTTGTCAAACCAGGTCCCTCCTGTTGCCAGAACCATGAGGACCCGTTCTTTTTTCATTTTCATATGGGTGCTACAGACCGCGCTGATGATCTGATCTTTTCCTTCAAAATATTTATAGATGGTTTTTTTACTGATCCCCAGGTCGGAAGCAATATCCTCGATAGTGAACCTCCGGAACCCGTATTTTTTGATCTGATCAGTAGCAGCCTTGATAATCTGTTCTCTCATTACTTTTCCTCACGGAAACGTTTTTATTTTCCTCGGTTTCCACCAATATTGATCCTGCCATTGCTGATAGTATTTGTCAATAATATATTTGATGAGCTGTCAAATAAAAAAGGCCGTCATCCGGCGCGCCAAATAGCGCTGTCGACCCTCTCATCCCAACCGACTATTGCCAGCGTAACGGCAATATGAATGTTAAGGCTTGCGTTTATTGTGTTCGTCGATGGCCAGGTTGGCCAGGACATCGGCCCGTTTGTTCTGCGTTCTGGGAATGTGGGACACCTTACAAGATTGCAACTGGCCGGCCAGGCGCCGGGCCTGCTCCATCAGGGGCACCAGGCCGGGGTTCTGCACCCGATACTGGCCATTCCACTGTCGCGCCAACAGTTCGCTGTCCGTCTTGATCTCCACTTTAACCGCTCCGATATCCAGGGCTTCCTGAAGAGCGAGAATCAGCGCCCGGTACTCGGCAACATTGTTGGTGACATGGCCCAAATATTCTTTTTTCTCAGCCAGGGGCTGCTGTTTTTCGTCGAGAATCTGTACGCCGGTTCCGGCATCGCCTGGGTTTCCCCGGGAAGCCCCGTCGATATAGATCAGCAGCTTTTCATGAGCCTGGCGGGATACCGGTGCAGCCTCTAATACTCCTGGGGCCGGATGGCCACCATCGGGGGCCTGCTCCATGATCCGGACGGGATCTCCTGCCCTAGATATTTCCCGGCGATCAGCTGAGATCACAGGCGTCAACAGAAAAAAGGGGTCGGTATTCACCTGGCTGACTACAACTTCCAACAGTTCCTCCGCAGCCGCCGCCTTGCCCGCAAGGTAGCCTGCCATGGCCGGTGCAATCACCCGCTCGGTGGCATGGTGCCCGGCGTCGATAACAGCTATCCCCTGCCCCAATGCATTCTGGGCGTCATGGTGCCTGACATCGCCGGTCACGTAGACATCGGCATCCGCCCGGAGCGCCCACTGCAACAATGACATGCCGCCTCCCCCGCAAAGAGCGACGCGGGAGATGATCCGTTCCGGATCACCGGCTACCCGGACCGCCGGCAGGCCCAGGGTCTGTCTGACCTGCTCTGCAAAAGTACGGAGCGGCCTGGGTTCTGGCAAGCGTCCCACTCTGCCCAGGCCGGTCTTGCCCACAAACCGGTTCTGCAAGTCGTAGGGCTCGCCATTCTCCTGCGCCGCCGGGCGCATGACCACAAGATCGGCCAGGCCCAGGCGTTCTGCCAGTATATCGTTGATCCCGCCAGCCGCCGCATCCATGTTGGTATGAGCAGCGTAAAAATGGATCCGGTTTTCTATCAGCCGCACTACCAGTGATGCAATATAGTCCTTATAGTTGAGACTGACCAGGGGGCCATGGATCAACGGATGATGGGAGACGATCAGCTGCACTCGCTCCCGCACCGCTTCCGCCGCCACCTCCGGTGTCACCTCCAGGGTGACCAGCACCTTTTCGATCTCCGTATCAGTCGAGCCCACCTGCAGCCCGATATGATCCCAGTCTTCCGATAGCGAGGGCGGCGCCCATTCCTCCAGCCAATCGATCACCGTCTTGCAGATAACCGGCACTCCAGTCACTCCCTTTGATTTTTCATGCGCAACCTTTGAAAACACTCATCATGACGGTTTCAATAAAAAACAATACGGCGCTGCCGCCGTATCTTCTCTCCTAACCATCTCGCCATTCACTCGTCAGACCGCGCAGGCTCTATTTTTCTGATAATCTCTTTATAATCAGCGATTCTTTCCGCCCATTCCAGTTTGCGCTGCCTGGCCGACGGGGTCTGGGCGCGCCGCAGGGCCACTAAAATGTTTTCCATATCCTGAATCTGTTTCTCCAGATAAGAAACCAGCAACGGATGCCGTTTTTCTATCAGCCTGGGTCCGATCTCCAGCCAAAGATCCCGGTCATCCTTTTCACGCAGACCGGGGATCATTGCATGCCTGTCCAAGCCGGTATGATGCTCCGCAACAATAATCTCATAGTAACGCCCGTCGTCGATCACCAGGTCCTCATCGATCAGGCCCCAGTTGTTGTCAAGCAGCCAGCGACGGAGTTGCGCAGCCCCGCCGAGCGGCTGCAGGATGAGGCGACTAGCCTGACCCAGTACAGCTGGCGCCCCGTTCAGAATGTCTGCAATCTTCACGCCGCCCATACCGGCAATGATGAAGACATCGGCCTCACCCGGTTGAAAGATCGTCATCCCGTCCCCCAGCCTGAGTTCCACCCGCTTTCCCATGCTGACCAGGGCGACGGTGGATCTGGCGGCCGCCAACGGTCCTGCGTTCAGGTCAGTGGCGACGACCCGCTGGCAGATGCCCTTTTTCACCAGGTAAATAGGCAATAAGGCATGGTCGGTACCGATATCCGCCGCCAGAGACCCCGGTGGCACATGGCCCGCAATCCGCAGCAGCCTTTCCTGAAGCCTCACCCGATCACTCTCCGGCCTTCGAACGCTGGCAGGGGTTTCTACGCCCATCCTCTTCAAGGCTCAAATTTAGCATTTGCAATCCTCTGTACACTAGATTATCATATTTTAACGATCTGTCCAAACAATGGATGAGGATTTTATCATGCATTTTACCATCATGCATTTTACCATTTAGTAATAGAGGATCATCGACAGACGCGGGAGACCACATGAGCGAACGCACGGAACAGAGTCACCTGACACGCATCCAGGGCTACAGCCACTCCGGCGAGGGCGTGGGCAGGCTGCAAGAAAAGCCTGTCTTTATCCCCCTGTCTATCAAGGGAGAACTGGTCAGATTTCGCATCCTGCAGGAAAAGAGTCGCTACCTGAGAGGGGAGCTAATGGAAGTGCTTGAGCGCGGCCCGGGCCGCGCAGAGCCGCCCTGCCCCCTGTTTCCCCGCTGCGGCGGCTGCCAGTTGCAGCACCAGAGCTATGAGGAACAGATGCAATTCAAGCAGCAGCTGGTCACATCCTCCCTGCAGCGCCTGGGAGGCTTTTATAATCCCCCGGTGCGAGAGGTGCTGGGCATGAGCCATCCCTGGCATTACCGCCATACGGCCCGTTTCCATGTTGCCAGGGGGGACCGGTGGCCGGAGATCGGCTACTTTCAGGGCCGGAGCCAGTCGCTGCTGCCAATCGATACCTGCGCCCTGCTTCCTGAAGAATTCCCGGCCATTCTGTCCCGTATCGGCACCCGGTTACGGCAGTTGCAAACGCCTGAGTCGTTCCCGGCACAGGAAGTGACGTTGCGCAAGGGCTGGGGAACAGGCGAGCTTCTAGTTCGGTTCATGGGCGGAATGATGCCGGATAGCGCTAAAACTGGCTTTATTGACAGCCTTAAAGATAATGTTCCGGGCCTGGTGGGAATCCAGTACGACACTCCGGAGAGCCACGGTCCGACAGGAAGAGAGTCCACATGGGGGCGGGATTATTACCGGGAGAAAATAGCCGGGGCCATTTTTCAGGTGCCGGCCGCGGCATTTTTCCAAAACAATCCGCAGCAGGCGGCCAGGCTCGTCTCTGTCGTTCATGCCTTGGCTGAGCCCGGCGCCAGTGAGACCATAGTAGACCTCTATTGCGGCGTGGGATTGTTTGCGCTCACCCTGGCGCCATTGTATCAAAACGTCTGGGGGATCGAGGAAAACCGGCAGGCAGTGGATGCGGCCGGGCAAAACGCCAGGTTGAACGGCATCGACAACTGCCGGTTCCTGGCCGGCACTGTGGAGAAGTCGTTATCAAAGATTGCCGGCCAACAGGTACAGACGCTGATCCTCGACCCGCCGCGGACCGGCTGCAGCCCCGCCGCCATCCAGGCTATCTGCACCGCCTCGCCGCGCCGGATCATCTACGTATCCTGCAATCCGTCCACTCTGGCCCGCGATCTGGCCATCCTGGCCGGGCGGGGATACAGGATCGAGATTGTGCAACCGGTGGACATGTTCCCTCAGACCTATCACGTGGAGTGCGTAGCCTTGATGTCGCGTGCAACAAAGGAATAGCGGCGGGGAAGGCTGTAGTTAAACCATTTTCAGGTACTTTAGTGAATCTTGCTGAACAGCTGGTCAATATAGTCAAAATCTTCCATAAAGATAACATTGCGAGTATTCCAAAAGGTTTTAGGAATATGCCTGTTAGCCATTTCCAGGTGTTTGGTGGCGGTAAGGATGACGGAATTTAAGATAACACCGTCATTTTTCAGTAAACGTTCTAGATCTTTAACCCTGGTGAAGAGTTTTACCTTTTCATCCTCAATGGACATATCCCTGGCGCCGTGTGGCTCAATAAAGGTTATATACTGTTTGTCGGCTGTCACCAGCCACATGATAAAGTCGGGATAAAAGCCGGCTTCCTCAAAGAAGCCGATGCCTTTTTTGCTGACGTTACGGATAATATAAAGCTCTTTTTCAGCAAAGAAAGATTGTTTGCGCTCTGCATAAAGCCGTAATTCCTGAATAAAGCCAACTTCGCTTTCATTCAGGGGCACTGGGGAGATGGCGATGTCTATGCTGTTTTTATCCAGATACATCAGTGGGCTATAGAGTGAAGCCGGGAAGGCGACAGCGGTGAGTTCATCCTTTGACTTCGCAAAGTCCACCAGAGTGCGTGGGCTGAAATCTGGGACATTAAATCATTTTCTAAAAAGTGTTTGATTTCATCGCGCTTGTAGTTCATGATCCGGTAGATGCCGAAATCCAAGTCAGTCTGGTCAAACTGGAACATCTCGGCCAGCTTGTCCATCAATTTCTTCTGATTCTCGGTTAAACTTGCCATTTTAAATGGCCTCCCATGCGATGGTCTTTGTCTTACCTGAGCAAGCCCAAACCGACAGGCTTTCCGTCGTTATCCCCGAAGAGGGAAAGGCCGTCGTTTTTTCCCTGTCACCGTTATTTCTCTCAGTTGGCCAAGCTTTCCTTCAATGTAAGCAAAATAACCGGCCGTACTGTGCCTGCTTCTACGTTCACTCTTCCTCGTCACCAGGCAACCTCCCGCCGACCGGACGGTCAGGTATGACATGCCCCCGTGCCTCTTTAATTGCTGTTGTTTCTTACGAATAATAAGCATACAATAAATACAGCAAAGGAGGTTGTTTTTATGCCGAATATCAAACCCATCTCCGATTTAAGGAATTATAATGAAGTCCTGCGAGATATCGCCATCGGCGAACCGGTATTTTTAACCAAAAACGGCCGAGGAAAATTTGCAATTGTCGACATTAACGAATATGAAAAATTAAAGGCCTCGCTGAAGCTGATGTCGCAGCTTGCCAAGGGAGAGTTGGCCGGAAAAGAAAAGGGTTGGCTGACTATCGAGGAAGTAGAAGCCGATCTAGAGATTGAGCATGTATAAGCTAAAAATTTCGCCTGAAGCAGGAAATGATCTGGCAGAAATTAAAGGCTACATTGCTCAGGAACTCTGTAATCAGCAGGCGGCCGCAGACCTGGTTTCCAAAATCATTAAAAAGATACGGGGGCTATCGGAGCATCGTGGAATGGGCGCACCGCTGTCCTCCGTCGTGGATATTCAGACAGACTATCGTTTTCTTGTCTGCGCCAATTACCTGATATTTTACCGTTATGATGATGAATCTGTTTTCGTGTCGAGAGTCTTATACGGCAAGCGGAATTATCTGCGTATCCTGTTTGGTGGTTTACCGGACGCCGAAGAAAAATAGAGTGAGCTTTAGAAGCGATCTATTCCTTCCCGGAACATTTATATCGCAGGCCGGCCACAGTTCGGCACTCAGGCCGCGCAATTGCTTCCTGCAGGCGCCAAGTGCGCATGGCAAAGACCATTACCTTTTTCAACCTTAAAAGCCGGTCCGAGAAACACAGCTTGAAGATGTGGGCCCGAAGGGTGACGAGCGACATGGTGGCAGGAAGCGCGGGATGCAACGCTGATACCATCAGGAGATAAATTGTATCAAAATAAAGCCTTCGAGAGATCAACAAGCTTTTTGAGGTTTTATTGCTTACAATTTACTTGAGCTTACAATTTACTTGAATTGTAACGTAAAAAGTATCTGCCGAATCGACAAAATAAATGGTCTATCCAGGCGACTTCTTCTGGAACATGCCTCCCCGCCAAGGGGTACCAGAGAGGTGCGGCATCTTTTTTACGCGCTTCAATGCACGTGGAGTGCGTGGTTCTGATGACTTTATAATCATATAATAGGTAGAATTATGATCTAGGCGACAGGGGGGCGGGGTTATCGACAGCGCCTCGACAATTGTCAACAGCCCCGTCCCCCTGCTAAAACTAATTTAGAGGAGGTCTCTAGGCGATGAATTTACAATTATATTATCTTGATGGATGTCCTTACTGTAGAAAGGTGATTAATTTTTTAGAGAGTGAACATATTGCCGTCATCTATAGAAATATCGGTACTGACGCCGAGGCCAATAGGGAACTGCTGAGTATCGGTGGGAAAAATCAGGTTCCGTGTTTATTTATCAATGGGGCGCCCCTATATGAATCGGATGATATCATCGCCTGGTTTAGAGCAAACCGGGACAAGATATCGTAAGCAATCTGCTAAGAAGAAACATATGGAGAAAATATATGCTGAGCATAAGCAACTTATCGAAGACCTACCTGCCGGACAAGAAAGAGGCTTTAAAAGGGGTCACGCTGGATATCGAAAAAGGAGAGTTCACTGCGCTGCTGGGACAGAACGGGGCCGGGAAGACGACCCTGATCAACATCCTGGCGGGAAATGTTCTCAAGACAGAAGGTATGGTCAAGATCGGCGGGTATAGTATAGGCAGCCATGCGCTGGAAACTAAGCGAATCATTGGGATCGTGCCGCAGGATACAGGCTATGATTTTGTATTCTCGGTTTATGAGGCTTTAAAAAAACAATCCGGTTATTTTGGGATTCGCCACAACGGGGAGTATATTGACGAATTGTTGGAATCGCTTTATTTAACAGATAAAAAATTCTCTAACATCCGGGGGCTTTCCGGAGGGATGAAAAAAAGGTTTCTCATCGCCAAGGCTCTGGTGCACCGGCCTAAAATACTGGTCCTGGATGAGCCGACTGCCGGAGTCGACATTGAAATGCGGCATACCTTGTATGACTTTTTAATCAGGCTGCACCAATCGGGAACGACGATTATCCTGACGACGCATTATATCGAGGAGGCAGAAAAGCTCTGCGACCGGGTTGTGATTATTGACAGCGGCAGGATCATCGCGGACGAGCCTAAGACTCAGCTGATCGAGAACTTTTCCAGGAAAGTCACGGTAGAATTTCAATTTGATTTTGAATTAGATAGTGCAGATATGGCGTTTTTAAACGCCTATAATCCTCAAATAGAGGAGAAAACAAAGCTTCGGCTTAGAGTATTGAAAAAGAATCTGCCGGAGGTCTTTCAACTGATCTCCCGGAGAAATATGGAGTTTGTTGATCTGGCCATAGAGAAGCCAACGCTGGAAGATATCTATTTAAGCATCATTCACCGTTAGGAGATCGGAAATGGAAATAGTTTTCTATAACAAAGTTGGTTTTATAACGCTTTTGGGCAGAGAGATACAGCGTTTCATGAAGGTCCCCGTCCAAACGATTCTCGGTCCGCTGATTTCGAATATCTTGTATCTGGGGATTTTTGGCGGAATGTTAAGGACAAGGCAGGTGGGCATCGAGGGGGTAAACTATCTCCAATTTCTTGTGCCAGGCCTGGCTTCAATGGGAGCGATCTTTGCCGCCTTCCAGAATCCATCCTTCTCGCTCATCTCTCAGAAGTTTCAAAATACAATCCAGGATATAAACAGCTATCCGATTTCCAATCTGGAAAAATCGCTGGCCTTTATTCTCGGGGGTACGTTCAGGGGCGTTTTGGTAGGCCTTCTGACCTACGCTTCAACCATTGTCTTTATTGGCTTCGAGCTGGCACACCCCTTACTTTTCCTTATATCACTGGGCGCAACATCCTTTCTTTTCGCTTCATTTGGTTTGATTGCCGGTCTTGTCCTCGACAATTTTGAGAGGATGGATTTTTTGCTTTCGATTATCATCACACCGCTGGCCTACTTGGGAGGGGTGTTTTTTGAGATATCCAAACTGCCAGGTCTGCTGCCGGCCATCCGCTTCATCAACCCGATCTATCCGCTGGTGAGTATCACGCGTGCAGTTTATCTGGGTATTTTTGATGGAAGTATTTATTGGCAGATCGGCATTGCCGCTGTCATGATCATCGGTTCATTCCTGACCGCGGTCACTCTATTTGAGAAAGGGATCGGCATAAAAATCAGATAATTGATCTCCAACAGATCCGCTTAGCACGTATATCCGTATGTTGGCCACAGATCGGCGGCCAGATGGCGCAGTTGATCCCGGTAAAGGCCGGGGTCGGCACAATCCGCCAGGAAACCGGGCAGCAGGCGCGGCCAATGCTGCTTGAACAGATGTTTCAGATTGGCCACGGCAGAGGGATAGAAGTTCAGGGAGTCATATTCCACTTCCCTTGCTCCTGACTGGGCCGCTTTCTTAAGAATAGCAGTGAGATTGCCCTCGGTGTCTCCGAGGCCGGGGAGAACCGGGGCGATGAAGACCCAGGTGGCGATCCCCGCCTCGGCCAGGGTGGCCATGGCCTGGAAGCGCCGCCCGGGAGGGGTGGCCCCCGGCTCCAGGATGCTGGCGGTATCGTCATCGGCGACGGTGATGGTGAATCCCACCTCGACCCGCGGCAGTTGTTTCAGGAGCGACAGGTCGCGCAGCACCAGATCCGACTTGGTGAGGATGGATACAGTCATCTCCCTCTCGGCCAAACGTTCCAGGCAGGAGCGAGTGAGGCGATACTGTTCCTCTACCGGCTGATAGGGGTCCGTCACACTCGACAGCATCACCCGGCCGGGGCTGGCCCGCCTCAGTTGCGACTCCAGCCGATCGGCAAAGTTGACCTTGACCTGGACGAAGGAGCCCCACCTCTCGCTGATGTTGCAGAAGCGCTTCATGAAGCTGGCATAGCAGTAAGCGCAGGCATGGCCGCATCCGGTGTAGGGGTTGAGACAGTAATCCATGCCGGGAATCCCCGATTTGTTCAGGGCGGTACTGCATACCTTCTCCATGATCTGCACCAAAATCCATCGCTCCCTTACCGGCCCGATGCCGACGGCCACCCGGACGCCGCTCTGCGGCGGCGGGCGCTGAGGCGGGTTGCATTTGCACCAGGCAATATCCATGCTATCATCGTTCATACCAAATATACAATTCGGGCACTATGGCGTCAATCTTTGCCTGAACGGGGATAGGCACTATAAAAATGCCCCTCGATCTGGTAAGATAGAAGTGAGCAAAATCCCATCATACCAAGGAAAAAGGGTATTTCTGCGACTTCTGTACTACCAAAAAATAGAATGCTGAAAATAAGTCGGAGGCGCTGCTCAAAATCCCCCATCCCATGTTGAATAGCAATATTAGAAAAGACAGGTACGCATAAAAATATAGCAAACAGGTGTTTTCATATGTTTATCGCTGATTTTCATATCCATTCCAAGTACTCCAGAGCCACCAGCAGGGACTGTGCGCCTGAAGTGCTCGAATTTTGGGCGCGGCGCAAGGGAATCGGCGTTATTGGCACGGGTGATTTCACTCATCCGGCCTGGCGTGAGGAGCTAAAGGAGAAACTTGCCCCCTCGGACGAAGGCCTTTATATTCTCAAAGATGATTTCCGCAAAGAGGATAAAGTGGCGGGAGCGGATTTCCAGCCTCAATTTGTGGTGTCCGGTGAAATCAGTTCCATCTACAAGAAAAACGGACGGGTCAGAAAGGTTCACAACCTGATCCTCCTGCCCAGCCTGGAACATGCCGAATTAATATCACACAGGCTGGAGACCGTAGGCAATCTGCATTCCGACGGCAGACCGATACTGGGCCTTGACAGCAGGGACCTGCTGGAGATCGTGCTCGATCTGTGCCCCGAGGCTATATTCATACCCGCTCACATATGGACACCGCATTTCTCCCTGTACGGCGCCTATTCTGGCTTTGACCATATCGAAGAGTGCTTTGAAGATCTGACAGGCCATATCTATGCCCTCGAAACAGGCCTTTCCTCAGACCCTCCCATGAATTGGCGCCTTTCTGCGCTGGACGGTTTCACACTGGTTTCCAACTCGGATGCCCATTCCCCGGCAAAACTGGGCAGAGAGGCAAATATTTTCGATACCGGGCTGTCTTATCAGTGCATGTTGCGGGCGTTAAAAAGTCGCAGTACAAAAGAGTTCTACGGCACGATAGAGTTTTTTCCGGAGGAAGGGAAATACCACTATGACGGGCATAGGGCCTGCAAGGTGTGCTGGAAGCCTGCGGATACCAAAGCTGCGGGAGGCATCTGCCCCGTGTGCGGCGGCAGGATCACTGTCGGAGTGCTGCACCGGGTCGAAGCCCTCGCAGACAGGGAAGAAGGGTTCGTGCCACCGGCGGCCAGGCATTTTGAAAGCCTTGTTCCTCTCAACGAGGTAATCGCCTCCTCGATCGGTTCTGCCGTCACCGGCAGGAAGGTGAAGGAAAAGTACGAGGACCTGATCCGGAGCCTCGGACCGGAGTTATTTATACTCCGCGAGGCAACGCTGAACGATATTAAATTGGCGGCAGGCCCATTGGTAGCGGAAGGCATCCGCAGGCTGAGATGCGGCAAGGTCGAAAAAAGACCCGGATATGATGGAGAATACGGTAGAATTAAAGTGATGGACAAAAGCGAAATCGAGGTACTGTCCGGCCAGCTATGCTTTCTTGACGATCAAAGCAATGATCTGGCAAGCCGATCAACCCCCAAAACGATTGCGGATAAAAATGGCAAGGCCCAGGAAGCCGCGCCGACGCCGGTTTTAGCCGGTACCGGTCCGCCAAAGGGCAGCGAGGAGACAAGGAAAACGATTCCAGCGGAAACGCCCTATGGATTGAACCAGGAGCAGTGGGAAGCCGTTTCCTCCCCCAGCCCGGCCATTGCGGTCATTGCCGGCCCTGGAACGGGAAAAACAAACACACTGGTCTGCCGGATTGCCTACCTTGTTGAAAAATGCGGCGTCCATCCGGCGCAGGTAACCGCCGTCACTTTCACCAATAAGGCCGCCAGGGAGATGCGCGTCCGCCTGGAGAGGCATTTCGGGGACAAAGGAACAGCGTCGGCGATGACGATAGGGACGTTCCATTCAATATGCCTGCAGATTCTGTCCCGCTGGAGGGGCGAGAACAACACCGCCATTATCGACGGATATAATGCCCTGGCCCTCATCGAGGAAATAGTAAAGGATCTGAAATTGCAGATCTCTCCTCGGGATGTCATGAGAGGGATATCCCTGCTTAAAAACGGCCTCCCCCCGGCGGGAGATAAGAAACAGTCTGCCATGACAGACGTGGTATACGATGCCTACTGCTCCCGGCTCAAGCGTTACGGCGTCATGGACTTTGACGACATCCTCCTGGAGGCGCTTTGCCGGTGTGAGCGTATAAACGCAGAGGATACGGAAAGCCCCTTCTCATACCTGCTGGTGGATGAGTTCCAGGATATCAACGAGATTCAGTACCGCCTGATCAAAGAATGGGCCGGAAAAAGCGGGAGCATCCTGATTATCGGCGACCCGGACCAGTCGATCTATGGTTTCCGGGGCTCGGATAGCCGCTATTTTGCCAGGTTTGAAGAGGATTTTCCCGGCGTCCGGCAGGTCCGGCTGACTCAGAACTACCGCTCGACACCCGAGATCATCATCTGCGCCCAATCGGTCATCTCCAAGCAAAATGACGGGGGGCGCACCGGTTCCCTGGAGGCAAATAGAGAAAGGGGTGGCGGGGTACGTCTGATCGAAACCAGGGATGAGTTTTCCGAGGCTCTATTTGTGGCCAAGGAAATCAACCGGATGATTGGCGGCATCGATATGCTGGATGCTCAGACGCTGCCGGCATCCCAGCGAAAAAGACCTGGGGCCGGACATCCAAGAGGTTTTTCCGATATCGCCCTCTTATACCGCACCAATCACCAGGCACAGATTCTAGAGCAATGCCTTTTAAAAGAGGGGATCCCGTATGCGGTCGCCGGACGGGAGGAGTTTCTCGCCGATAAGCCGGTGCGACAGGCCATGGCTTTTTTCGGGTTTTTGCTCAACCCCGGGGACATGGCCTCCCTGTTGCTGTGCCTGACGGAAGCAAAGAACGGTTCGGCAGACCTGAGCCAAAAAATCCTGGAAAGCTACGCGGCGGGGGAGAAAAGCCTGGCCTCCCTGGCAAGAATCATGGAAGAGGCCCAACTACCCCTGGGGCAATCTGATCAACTCAGGGATTTGCTGGAAATGATGAGAAAATATACAGCCATCATCCATCGGGAAGAGCCATGGAAAATAATCGATTCCTGGATTAACGACCATAACCTGTCCGGCAGCAATTCCATGCAATTGCTTTTAAATACCGCCGTGATGTATGACGAGATGCCCTCATTAATGCAAAGCCTGGTGTTGGGCCGTGAAAGCGATGTGGTCCGCAGCGGCAGCAAGGTCTATGCGCCGGACGCGGTTTCCTTAATGACCATCCATGCGGCAAAAGGCCTGGAATTTCCTATCGTGTTCATCTGCGGAGTGAACGACGGCAGGATTCCTCTAAGGAGCAGCCGCCTCGACTCAGATATTGACGAGGAGCGGCGGCTTTTCTATGTCGGGATGACCAGGGCGCGGGATGAGCTGATACTGCTGACATCCCGCGCTCCCTCTCTTTTTCTTGCTGACATCTCTGAAGAGCAGCTAATTAAAGAGAATGCTGTTGCGCAGAAGCCAGCGCCTAGATACAAGCAGGCCACTCTTTTTGATTAGGTCTTTGAGTGTGCTTGAATCATCACCATTGGGCCTCTATAATTTTGCCCATGATCTTGCCGCAGTCCCGCCAATCGTAGCCCTGCAACTGGCCCGTAGCCTTTCTGAATTTGGGGTCATCCAGGAGTTCCCTGACCACCAGAATCTCTTCCTGGTCCCACAGCTCCCCGGGTATGCACAGGTCATAACGCTCTTCCCCAACCGGAATAAACTCCAGGCCCAGGGAGGCGCCGGCAGCCTGGATGCCCAGTCCCGCATCCGCATTTCCGGAGGCCACCGCCACCGCCACCGCCATGTGGGTGTATTCCTCGCGTTCATAACCGGAGATCCGGTCAGGCACGATCTGCTCCTGGCGCAGCAGATAATCCAGCAACAGGCGTGTGCCCGAACCCCGCTGACGGTTGATAAACCGCAGTCCCGGCCGGGTCAGGTCGGCCAGCCTCCCGATCCCCTGCGGATTGTCAGGGGGCAGCAGCAGGCCCTGGGTGCGATAGGCCAAGTTTACCAGTATCATCAGCCGATCTCCAAGGATGCGCCGTACATGGGGAAGATTATAGACCCCCGAATCTTCATCCAACAGGTGGATCCCTGCCAGATGAGCCTCGCCCCGCAGCAGGGCGGTCAGGCCGCCCATACTGCCTACATGCGAGGAGATCAACCGGCGGCCCGGGTACTGTTCCTGGATCAGGTTGGCAATAATGTCGAGCGTCAGGTCATGGCTCCCCACGACCACCGTGGTGCGGGCAATCTGTTCCCAGGGCCTCAGGAGTTCCACTTCCACCTCCGACCCGGCCGGATAACCCTCGGACAGCCGGGGCACTGCCATGATGGCATCGGCCTGTACCAGAGAGGTGACCGTGCCGGCACCGCGGGGCAGGGTCTGGATCATCAGCCGGTCGCCAACCTGGCCGAGTTTGACCCTGATGAACTCCTCGGCCCCCAGCGGAGAAACCGCCTTCCGGCCAAGGCAGGCCTTCATCCGTGGCCGAGCAGGAACTGTCAAGCCGCACTTTCTAGCCAGCACCGGCCGCCCGAAAAATTCCCAGGCCAGGGCTGCGGAAACCGGATAGCCGGGAACACCGATCACCGGTTTGCCCTGGATCGAGCCGAGGATCACCGGTTTGCCGGGTTTGATGGCCACGCCATGGACATACACCTCACCAAGCTCCCGAAACAGGGATACGGTGAAATCCTCCCGGCCGGCCGAGGAGCCGGCGATCACGGCCAGCATGTCGGAGCGGTCCAGGTAATCGAGAATCACTTGCTTCAATAATGCATAGTCATCAACGGTGGGTGGCGCCACCACCGGTATGCCGCCCCATTCCTCGACCAGGCCGCCTAAAACACGGCTGTTCGATTCAATGACGGCGCCAGGCACGAGCGGCTCGCCCGGCAGTATGACCTCCGTTCCCGTGGGCAGCAGGGCGACCCGCGGTCTGGGAAATACATCCAGCTCCAGCACTCCGGCGGTGATCAGGCCGCCGAGATCATAGGGGCGCACCTCCTGGCGCGAGGGGAGCACCATCTCCGTCTCGATAAAATCCTCGCCGACCGTGCGCACGTGCTGCCAGGGCACTGCCGGAGCGATGATCTCCACCTCCCGGTCATTCAGGAAGTGCAGATCCTCGATCATGACCACGGCGTTGCAGCCCTCCGGAAGAGGGTCTCCGGTATCCACCACGAAGGCCTCTGCTCCCAGCGTCAGACGCAGCGGCCTGGTCTCATTCGCCCCGAAGGTGGAGGCCGTGTTTACGGCGATGCCGTCCATGGCGGAAGCGTGGTAATGCGGAGAGGAGATCCTGGCGTAGACCGGCGCCGCTGTTACCCGGCCCCGGGCGCTATCCACCGGAATGCGCTCCGGCTGGCCAGGTTCCAGGGCGCCCAATGCGGCCAATTTTTCCAGGTACAGCCCCAAGGCCTCTTCCCTGGGCACGTTCTGCAGATATCGCTGCCGCTCCAGAACCAAGACCTTCACCAGCTTTCCCGATCTTCGATCGGTTTTATCGTTCTACAGCACGTAGTCGGTCCCGAACAGGACGACCTCCACTTCCGCCCCCGCCGCGATCCCCTCGCTCTCCAGAGGCGCCCTGATCAGGCCATCCGCCTCCACCATCGGTTTCAACAGGCCGGATTTGCCCAGCACCGGGTCGGCCCATAAAGACCCCTGCCGGCGCCGGAGCCGGACACGAAAATATTCCTCCCGTCCCGGCGCCGAGGCCAGGCTCCGGGAAACCAGCGCCCGCACCCGCAGGGCATCCGGCTGTATCCGGCTATAGCCGCCGAATTTCAGCAGGGGGGCGACCATCAGATCGAAGACAATCAGCGCTGCTGCCGGATGTCCGGGCAGACCGAAGATCGGTTTCCGGCCTATCACTCCTCCGAGGGTAGGTTTGCCCGGCTTCACCGCCAGCCCGTGAAAGACCAGCCCCGGCGCCCCCATCCTGGCGATATTCTCTGTGGTGTGGTCTCTGGCTCCCACGGAACTGCCGCCGGAAACCAGCACCAGGTCCGTCTCCTCGTAAGCCTGCCGGAGCTTCAGGGCGAGCGTGCCGGGATCATCGCGTACTACCCCGTAGAGCACCGGCGCCCCTCCCCACTGCTGTACCTGGCTGTATAGTGAGTATGAGTTTACATCCCTGACCAGGCCTGGAGTCGGCCGTTCCTCCACCGGGATAATCTCATCACCGGTCGACACGATTCCCACCCGCAACGGCGCAAATACTTCCAGCTCCAGTTCCCCCACGGCTGCAAGATAACCGATATCCTGCGGACGCAGCAGGTGATTGGCAGGAAACAGTTCATCCCCGGCGCGGGCGTCCTCATCTGCGTAAATCACATTTTCCCCAGGCCCCACCGGGCGGTAGGCCTCAATGCCCTCTGAGCCGATTATTTCTGTATGTTCAATCATCAGCACCGCATTCGAGCCGGGTGGAAGCATACCGCCCGTGGAGATGCGCATCGCCTCCCCCAGAGCGATCCCCTGCTCCGCCCTGGCACCCATCGGGACCTCGCCGGTCACGGAGAAGTAGGCCGGAGCGCCCTCGCCAGCCCCAAAAGTGTCAGCCGCCCTGACGGCGTAGCCGTCAACCGTCGAACGCGCAAAACCGGGCACATTCTCCCGGCTGTAAACAGCCTGAGCCAGACGCCGCCCGAGACACCTTAAAAGTGTGACCGGTTCACTGCGGCGCAGTTCCTGGGGAAGCAGCGCCGCCAGCAGCGATCTGGCCTCCGGCACCGGTAATACTGTAAACATTTCAGTACCCACCTGTCCGGCTCCCCGCTAGAAGCATCCCAGGACGCAAGCCTTGATCTGGATTCTGAGCTGGTTGCAGGCATCTCCGATCACGCCCGGCGCAACCCCCAGCCGTTCCGCCAACTCCCTGGCCGCAGCACAGTCAATCCGGCTATCTATGGCAGCCTTTAAAACCGCCTCCCTGACTCGCGGATCCAATACCTTATTGGGGTCTATCACCCGATCTGCTTCTTTCACTCCGTTTTCCTCCTCGTACATCAAATCTGACCGGTCACCTTCCAGGAAATCTCCAATCCTTTTATATCTTTCCCTTTTTCCCGGAAATTCCTGCTTTAAGTCGAATGAATTGATAGCTCAGTGGTATTTTACAGGCGTTCTTGTCGTGCAGAAGGGAATGATCGTCTCAATGGACGCGGCTAGAGACCTTACTCCTCCGTAGACAGGCCAACATCAGGCATCACCATCGGAGAATGTTCCTGTCGATTATTAAGCGAAGAAAGGCGCCAGAAGGTGCCCCGGTTCCCTCTGGCGCCACTTATCCTTAATGAGATTGAAAGCACAGCGCACATCTTTTTTCACGTCGTAAAATGCTGGCGAGGACCGCCCGCTTAAGCACCCTCCGGAGGATGTTCACAGGTGTAATTGCAGACATCGGTCACCTGGGTAACCCCAATACCGTAGAGATCCTGACTCTTGCCCTTCACGGCGATCCAGTTGATCAGGTCCCACATCTCCTCATCGGAGAACTGGCTGAAGTCGGCCCCGGTAACCTCCTAGAATAGAACGGAGAAAAATCCACACTCGTAGCTATCTATCAGCTTGTCGTCAACTTGCGTGGCTTTGATCAAACTCAGGGCCACCTTGAAGATGCTCCCGTAGGTCTTGCTCGTCAGTTGGTCAAGCACTGTCTCAGAAATACCTGAATGTTGTACACTAAAAACTTCTGCCGTGGGACAGGTTGAAATAAGGGGTGAATCACGTCATTTAGGATACGGTTGGTGCTGTAGTCGGCGATCATGGAGATTCCTACTCCGCGTTGTATATAATAGCCACCATCCTGCCGATCAGCTTGTAGATGCTGAGCGGTGCCGGCAGATCGGTAGCCGCTACTCCAGGGGCGATGCCGCAAGCCACCAGGGCTGCGCTAAAGGGAATGTGTCCGACAGCGCAGACATACGTCACTGCTCCGATCAGAGTGATCCCTCCAATGGAGAGCAATCCGGGATTGCACAAATAGTACCGGATCAGTGATGTCAGCACGGCGGCAGTCACTCCTGCAACCAAAAGTTTGGAGCTGAGCAATTATCATGTGTATTGTTTTTTCGCCGTCACAGCATAAAAAGCTTCGCTTATATCCTTTTCAGAAGCATTGATAAAGCCAGCCCCGTTCAGCAGCTCAATCACCTGATTTCTGGGCAGCCTGTCACTGAGCGGCGGACCGAAACCTGTTTCAATCTCATTAAATTCAATAACTGATACCGTTCCGCCTGGTCGGCACACACGCTGCGCTTCCAGGATAAAGCGTTTTTGGTTATCTATCTCATGTAAAACCGCGCAGATTAGCACAAAATCCACGACTTCATTATCAAGCTTGAAATCATATTCATCCGACTTTACCGTCATAATGTTATGAAAGCCGGCATTTTCGGCCCGTTTTTCCACTTCGGCCAACATTTCTTCAGAAACGTCTATTGCATAAATCTTTGCTTCCTCTCCGGATATTGCCGCCGCGGGAATAGTAAATAAGCCGGTTCCGCAGCCAATGTCGGCCATTGCATCACCCTTTTTATAGCCCAGTTTTCCCAATGTTTCATGAGGAGCAAGAAGCCGCCTGCGTTCTGCATTATCAAGTTTGTTTCGATTGCTCACGTCATATTTATGCGTCATTGTCCCGCCTCGTTTTCAAATTATTTATCAAGCTCCCGTCATTTACCAATCTTCCGCCGATAAATCCTCACGATTCAATAGTTGATCAAGATCATCTGATCTTCAAACTTTCACGATTACTTAAGAATAGCTTCTATGTTTTTCTTCATGGTTGGGGCGTCAATCATTCCTTGATAAGCATTGGCAATATTTCCGTCTTTATCAACGAAAATGGAATCCGGGATTGATGAAATGCCGTACACATTCGAAGCGTCATATTGCAGATCAAAATAAGCCGGGAATGTATAATGATTATCCTTCAAAAACTTCGTCGCCGTAGCCGTTGTTTCCCTGTCGCCATCGGTCAGGTTGACCATCATGAAAACAACGCCTTTTGCGCTGTACTGCTGATACATCTTCTCATAATCCGGCATTTCAGCTTTGCAGGGCGGGCACCAGCTTGCCCAAAAATTCAGTACGACAGGTTTCCCTTTGAAATTCGAGAAAGATACATTGTTTCCTTTCGCGTCCTTCACGGTGAAATCGGGCGCGGACTTCTTTGCCTGTGTTTGTGAAGAAGGCGCCAGTGGACTTTCCTGCTGTTTATACTTTTTTGAAAGCATATTGTATCCGAACGTTGAGAGTATGAGGAGCAGAGCAAACGCAGCGATTCCTATGATTAATTTTGTTCCTTTATCCATGATGCACCTCCCAGTTTATCCGATAGCTAACCGCCGCTAAGACTCCCGCTTCTTGAAGCGGGAGCGCCGTATCCGGGCTGACGCCCGGCCTGAAAGAAAACGGCACAGGTAAGCGGCGCTAAGCCGGGTGCCCCC
>JAHFCR010000107.1 GCA_023249405.1 Peptococcaceae bacterium
CCGTTCGACTTGCATGTGTTAAGCACGCCGCCAGCGTTCGTCCTGAGCCAGGATCAAACTCTCCAAATAAGCTTTTCAACTTTAACGCTCCGCACGGCTATTCAGTTTTCAAGGACCTGTTAGATCTGATGCCTGATGCAGGAAGTCTGATGTCAGAATCATCTTTAGATGCTATTTCTTTTTCCGACTTCTTAACTTCTTGCCTCTGACCTCTGTGCCCGCTTGGGCGGGCACGAGCCGGCTCATCACCGGCTTCGGGAACTCATCTTAACATAGTCTTAACAACTTGTCAATTCAACATTCTTTTCGCTTACCGCTTCTCCACCGGACTCGTTTGTAACGTTGTCTGTCGGGTCGCAGCAAGATGTAATTTTAGTGTAAAGCCCTGTGATTGTCAACCCATTTTTCGTACTTTTTTTAAATTTTATCTCTTGTTTCGAGCTGACAAAACGACATGATAGAGGAAAACTCGAAGAATGTCAACCCACATTCGCATAATTTTTAAAACTGTTTACTTACAGATTGTCAAGGCTGAAATCCGTACTGCCAGCATACCTGCCCGGCAGCCGGTCCTCTTTGACCGTCACTCTGGAGCTAGATCTCCCGGGGGCGCATGGTAGGAAAGAGAATCACGTCACGGATCGATGGGGAGTTGGTGAGGATCATCACCAACCGGTCGATCCCGATCCCCTCACCCCCGGCAGGAGGCATACCGTATTCCATGGCATTGAGAAAATCTTCGTCCATCACGTGCGCTTCTTCATCTCCGTGCTCCCGCTCCTGTACCTGCTGTTCAAAACGCTGACGCTGGTCGATGGGGTCGTTCAACTCCGTAAAGGCATTGGCAATCTCCCAGGTGTTGATGAACAATTCGAAGCGCTCGGTCAGCAGGGGGTATTCCCGGTTGCGCCGCGCCAGCGGAGAGATATCCACCGGATGCCCCGTAATAAAGGTGGGTTGAACCAGCTTGTCCTCCACAAATGTTTCAAACGCCTCGTTTAAGATCTTGCCCCAGGAAGTGCCGCGCTCCACAGCCAACCCCAGAGACCGGGCCTGTTCATAAGCGAGCCCCGCGTCGAAGTGGCTAAAATCCTCATTGGTATACGACCGCACCGCCTCGAGCATGGACATCCTCTTATAGGGGGGGGTAAAATCAATCTCCTGCTCACCGTAGCGGATCTGCATACTATCCGACACCGATTGGACAACACTGCTAAGCATCTCCTCGGTAATGGTGATCATATCACCTAGGTCGGCATAGGCCTGGTAAAACTCCAGCATGGTAAACTCGGGATTGTGTTTGGTGGAGATCCCCTCGTTCCGGAATACCCGGCTGATCTCGTAGACCTTCTCAAAACCCCCGACAAGCAACCGTTTGAGATACAATTCCAGGGCGATACGCAAATAGAGGGGCATATCCAGGGCATTATGATGAGTGACAAACGGGCGGGCAGTGGCTCCGCCCGCTATCGGCTGCATGATCGGCGTCTCTACCTCGATATAATTCAGATCATCCATAAACCGGCGGATCTCCTTGATGATCCGCACCCGGGTCAGGAAGGCTTCTTTGACATCCGGATTGACGATCAGATCGAGGTAGCGCTGCCGGTAACGCAGATCCACATCTTTCAGGCCATGCCACTTTTCCGGGAGGGGGCGCAACGATTTGGACAATAAGCTAAAAGAGGCGACTGCCACCGTAATCGCCTGGCTCCCGGTACGGAACACCCGGCCGCTAATTCCGATGATGTCGCCAATATCCAGCTTTTTGAACAGCTTATAAACGTCCTCGCCCATATCGTCCCGCCTGACGTAGACCTGGATCTTGCCGGTAAAATCCTGCAGGTCAGCAAATCCAGCCTTACCCTGGATGCGCTTGCCCATCAGGCGCCCGGCAATGGCCACCTCCTGACCTTCCAACTCATCATAGCGGCTGGCGATCTCCGCCGCCCGGTGGGTAACCGGGAACCTGTCCCCATAAGGCTCGATGCCGCTGGACCGGAGTTCATCCAGCTTCTCCCGCCGCACGCTAAAGAGGTCTGCATCCTGCTGCTTTTCTTGCGTAGACATAAAAAATCCCCCTGTGCCAGTTCTCCTGCAAACGCACTGTGCTAATAAGGGAGAGACTGTCGAGATGTTATTTATTTATGTAAACTAATTATTTCATATTTCAGGGCCCCTGCCGGAACCTTAACTTCCACCACAGAGCCGGCCTTCTGACCGAGAATCGCCCGCCCTACCGGAGATTCGTTGGAGATCTTGTTGGCATTAGGATCGGCCTCAGCAGAACCGACGATGGTGTATTCGATCTCGTCGCCATACTCCAAGTCTTTTAACAGGACGGTAGCCCCAACGGAAACAGTGTCTTCGGGAGTCTGGCTGGTATCGATGATACGGGCATGCCGCAGCATTTTCTCCAGGGTGATAATACGCCCCTCGATGAACGCCTGCTCGTTCTTGGCATCTTCATATTCGGAGTTCTCAGTGATATCTCCAAACTCAATCGCTGTCCGGATGCGCTCCGCAATATCCCGACGCTTGACGGACTTCAGATTGTGCAGCTCGTCTTCCAGCTTCTTGATTCCGCTTCCTGTTAACAGAACCTCTTTTTCTGGCAACACGCTCTCTCCCTCGAATTAAATTCACTAGCAAAATCTTATGCTACTAATCTTATGATGGGCACTGTTTTTTTATTCGGCCCCAACATGCTGCTGCCGGTCATTCAGATTAGCATTAACCCTTAATTATAAAAAGAGACAATGACCATTAGAGATGTCCTGCCTGCCAATAACGTATGCAACAGCTATGGAAACGATAAAGGAATAAGAAATCCAGCCCTCCGCTGGACTCTACTGTTTAACCTTATTCGCTATTATATGAATGCCTTTTCGCCTTGTCAAGGATTTCATGTAAAAAAATCGCGCAGATGGCGCGACCTGGAACGCCATCTGCGCTCTATCTTCTGCAGGCAAACACAGGTGTGTTCGACCTACATATGCTGCTTTGGCATACAAATCTCACCTGGAGACAGCTAAATGCCAAACAGATGCGCTCTTGCAGCTAGGCTGGAAACTGCTTATGGAGCTCCTGGGCGCAGTCCGGACAGACCTTCTTGCCATGAAAGTCCTGAACATTTTCTGCATTGCCGCAGAATATGCACTCTGGCTCGTATTTTTTCAGAATGATGCTTTCCTCGTGCACCAGGATCTCCATTGGCGCATTGCTGCCGATGTTCATGGTCCGGCGCAGGTCCTTGGGCAACACGATCCGGCCCAGCATGTCCAGTCTCCTTACAACACCGATCGATTTCACAATTTCTCCTCCTTGTTAAAACTTCGACATTATTCGTCATAAATCGTATCATTTATTGCACAGATTTGCTAGAAGAGGAAAGAAAAATTTTAAAGTTTTATTTTTGCCAGGGGTTTATTAGATCGGCTTGAATGCTAGTTTATGAAGATTTTCGGCTGCAGAACGCACATTTTCAAGATCCGACAAATTTAGAGCGCGCTCAAAGCTGCGGAACCCGGCCAGTTTGAAACCGTGCTTGTGGCCCAGGGCACTGATCTCCCGCACCTGCTTCACTGACAGGTCACGCCCCAGGCTAAAATTTTCCGCCCGGTTCTCCAAGGACAGGATCATGGTTTCGGCCATACAGGCGTAGGCAGTTTTGGGCGGAAAACCGAAGTTGAAATTGAACTCCACATCGCCAGGCACATCCACCACGCCCCCTTCAATCACCAGTACGTCCGGGCGCATCTGGGCCACCTGGCGCGAGACATCCCTAGGCCGGGCGACATCGCAGACTACTGCGCCAGTTTTGAGATAGGAGGGTTCGATCACCGAATCCACCGCCGAGGTCACGGTGATCACGATATCGGCATTTCGCAGGGCCTCCCGGATATCGATGGTCAGCCGGGGGACAACTCCGGTATCGTTTAAGATCTGGTGGGCAACCCGTTCCAGACGGTGGCGCTCCCTGGCTACCAGGGTCATGCTGCCCACCTCCGGCGCCAGTATCCTGGCGCAGACACTGCCGATGGAACCAGTAGCTCCTACCACTGTCACCTCCGCCTGGCTTAGCTTGATCCCCATGAATTCCGCAGCCTGGCAGGCGCCGTCCAGAGCGGTAGCCACAGTATAGCTGTTGCCGCTGGTGACGGCAATATTCAGGTTGTTGGCAATAGTGACTCCGGCATCGCCGACCACCGACGTCATCGCTCCCAGGCCGACGATCTCTGCGCCCAGCCGTTCTGCCAGCCGGCCGGCCTCGATGATCCGCCTGGTGACATAGTCGACGGGCAGCGACAGCATCTGGCGGGATGTCAAGGGGCAGACGATGAACCAGCCCTCGGTCTGTGCATGAGGAGAGCGTACTCCAGTGATCTCCGAAGCCTTGTAAACCGGGACATTTCGCATAATTCCTTCAGCCAGGACTCCCGGCAAGAGCTTGAAAAACTTGAACCGACCGGTTACATACTCAAGGTCGAGCGGGTGGATGATAAAGGCGAACTTCATGTATCTGCTCCTCTATTATTTGATTTGAGTAAACCAGAATACCGCAGGAACATCTTCAGCCTGAAAAAGGCAAATGCCGGTGAGCATCGATATTAATTACGCTCCTGCAAGTATTCCACCCGGGGCTTGAACCCCATCCGGTCCAGTAAATCGTCGTAATCCTCGGGCCTGACCTCAGCAGCGCTCTTCCCTAGAATACTGATCAGGACACCCTCCATCACGTTGGTTCCAAAGGACCGGCCGTCCATCTCCGGAGTAGTCGTCACCAGGATCGCCACCCCCCGCTGCCGCAGCATCTCCACATCGGAGGCAGTAACGGTGTTGGTAATGATGATCTTGCCTGGCAAGGCCGGGGGCATATACTTTTTGATGAACAGGTAATCACCGGCAATGATGTCCGCATCCAGGTAGTATTTCTCGTACTTGGTGGTCACAGTCTCCTGCTTCTTACCAGTCGGATACAGCATGGCGAAAGGAAGCTGGCACATCACCGGCAGCAAGGCCTGTGCCAATAGGCGCAGGGTACCCAGCTCGCGGATGGGGATCGGAATCCCCAAGGCAAAGATCAGGTCGCCAAAGGTCATCCGGCACCCGGCTTCGGTCAATGCCTCGGCCTGACCGAAACGGTCTACACCGGAGACCAGCAGCGCCTTCTTTCCGGATAGCTCCCAGCCCAGCTCTTTTTGTAAATATGGCGCCACACGCCGCTCCAGGGTGTTTTTAAGGCCGCTCCCATCCACGATCGGGCTTATTTTAGCTGCTTCGGCGATCTTCTTGGCATCCCGGATCATATAGCGCCGGTCGCCCGCCACCAGATAGAGATCGATCCCGCCCATGCCGAAGGCATCTACTTTTCCGTCCAGGTCGCGAATCATCTGGATCGTCTTGTTCATGTCGCCATCGGTACCGACCCGCTCGATGGTGAACTTCTCCCCAAAAAACTCCGCTTCCACCTTGTGGTCCCGCGTCGAAGACCCGAGACTCACACTGACCACATGCTTCATCTCACAACATCACCTTCTGCCGATCGGCATGATTTAGTATGATCTTGCCGAACTTTACCGCACTGCCTGAATCAATGAACGCAGGCGTTCAGGATCGACATGCTTATCCTCGGTGATCGGCGTCTCACCCAGTTCGTAGCCTACCACTTCTTTGTCGAGCAGGGCGGCGCTCCATTTGATCCGCTGCTTTGATCCAATAAAAATTACCACATCATAGGTCCTAGCCCTGGCTACCATGCTCATGATCTCATTGAATAACTCGATCCCCGATTTTTCCTGGACAAACTGCCAGCGCTCATCATTGCCCATGATCAGACTGAAGTCTACCCCCAGTTCAGTAAGCAGGGCTAGAATCTCATCCTTGTTTCCGATTGGAAAACCGATCACCGCCAGGCTGGAACCCTTGCGCACCGCCCCCAACCCTTCCAGGCGGGAGATGAAGGTGCGATCGACCCCAAAACGGTCGGCCGCCTCCTGCTGAGACATGCCCTGGCTGCGGTGCTCCAGTATCTGCTCGATAATACGTGTCAATTTTTCCGTGCTGATCAGTTTTTCACCGATACGAATCAGGTCTTCTACCAGGACCAAGCACTTCCTCTGTGTTGAGTGTCCACCAACATCAAGGCACCGGCACCTACACCCGCCAGTGCGAATATCTGACCCTTGCGGATGCCGACTTTTCCTGTGCACACTATTGTGTACATATATCTTACTAGAATATACCCGGAAACACAACCAATAGCACCGGGAGCAAAATCATAACCCCGGTCTACTGCAACCGGGGTTATGACAAATACGGAGATACAGCATTGTCGCTCTAGGGCATACCTGACTCTTCAGGCTTGAAGTTTTGACTACCAGAAACCTATAGGCTACAGTTTAACGGCTGCGCAACATGTTGACGATCATGGCGCAGGCCTCTGCTCGTGTTGCCCAGTTCCCCGGCTGGAAGGTATGGTTCGGGTAGCCGGACAGGATCCCTTTGGCCGCATCGTATGCGACAAAACCTGCCGCCCAGGAGGGAATCTGTGACGCATCCGTGAATGCTGGCGCCGTAGTATCAGTCTGGCCGGCATACAAGGCTTTGGCAACGATCACAGCAATTTCAGCCCTGGTTATATTGTCGTTGGCTTTAAAAGTGCCGTCGCTGTAGCCGCTGACCAATCCCGCTTTGGCAGCGGCGGCAACATAGCCTTTAGCCCAGCCAGGAATAGCGTCGAGATCCGCAAAACCTGACCCGGAAGAACTGGCCCCGGATAGGCCGAGCGATTTAGCGATGATTGTTGTAAATTCCGCCCTGGTAATGCTGCCGTCCGGATGGAAGCTGCCGTCCGGGTAGCCGCTGATGTAGCCCTTGCTGCTCAGATCGGCGATCACGGCGCTGGCCCAGTGGGATGCCGGGACATCGGTGAAACTCTGGGCCGGAACCGGCTGGACCGGTGGCTGGGGTTGCTGGGTTGACGCCTTGACGGTAGTGAACTGCTTCAGGCTGCCCTGCGTCGTTCCCTGGGAGTTGGTGGCGTAGGCCCTGAAGTAGTAGGTGGTCTCCGGTTTCAGGCCGCTGAGGCTGGCCTGGAAGGAACCGCTGTGGTTGTCCGTCCCCACCTGCTGCTTCTGATCCAGGTTATTCTGTCCGGTGCCCCAGAGGAAACCGTAGGCGGTGACATTTGTTCCGCCACTGGCGGTGATGCTGCCGTTCAGGGTGGCGGAGGCGCCGGTGATGCTTGCGGCATCGGCCGTCTGGACGCCGGGGGCGGTAATGACGGCTCCTCCTCCGCCGCCGCTG